>NZ_JAMYPA010000016.1:0-144361 GCF_040320105.1 Mesorhizobium sp. M0778
AATCGGTGATTGCAACGTCACCACCGTGCCATGGCCGCTCGCCCTTCAGAGCAAGCGCCGTTCTCTCTCCAAAACTTTTTGCAGAACCTTCAGGACACTATCCGTTTCCAGCCGCGGGGGCGCCTTGGGAGGGCCTTTCGAAACCCGTGGTCAAATGTTGGCGAGCAATTCGTTGACGCGGCTTTCCATGTCGGCAAGGGCGGTGTCGACGTCCTTCTGGCCACTGATTGCTGCACTCATCTCTTCGCCGATAATGTCCTGGATCGCAAACTGGCGCTGTACGGCCGACGGCAGCGGCTTGCCGAGGTCGGCGACCGCAGAGATCGTGTTGCGATGCGGCAGGACCTTGAAGGCATCCGAGGTGATGACGGCCTTGTAGGCGGGCAGGTGACCGGTGCGCGACCACTCAAAGTCGTTGTCGGCGAAGAACTTCAGGAATTTGCCGATGGCCGCGATCTGTTCGGGCGTGCGGTCTTTCTGCGACACGGCCCAGGTGTGGCCGTCGGCATATTGCGCGTGGGTGCCGCCAAACAGCTGCGGATACGGATAAACCGCATAGCCGCCCTTGTTGAGCGCCGTACCCTTGGTTTCGGACTGGGCGTTGTAATCGCCGACCACCCAGGTGCCGTTGAGGTGGACGCCACCCTCGCCGGCAAGGAAGGCATTGATCGAGCCGCCATAATCGAGGTCCTTGGTGGTGTAGCCCTTCTCGAAGATCGCCTTGTACATCTCGACGACCTTCTTGGCTTCCGGCGTATTCAACTTCACATGCTTCGGATCGGCAAAGAAATCGGAATCCTGCTGGAAAAGATAAGTGTAGAGATTGCGTGTGTAGAGCGCAGTCTCATTGGTCAGGTTCTGGACGAAATAAGGCTTGCCCGTCTTCTGCTTGAACTGTTCGGCCTGGGCGAGCAGTTCCTCGGGCGACTTTGGAAAAATCGGCGTGCCGTCGGCACTGACGAGGCCGGCTTGTTTGAAAAGATCCATGTTGACATGATAGAGCATCGTCCAGCTGTCGATCGGCAGGCCATAGATCTTGCTGTCTTTGGTGGCGCCATTGCGCGCCGCGTCGGTGAAGGCGTCGGGTGTCACGCCGACTGACTTCAAGAGATCGTCGAGCGGCATCAACAGGCCCTTCGACTGATAATCCGACAGTACGGATTCATGGATCGTGACGATGTCCGGAGCGTCGCCTGAAGCGAACTGCGCGGTCAGCTGATCGTAGCCGGGCCATTCCACGGTGGTGACGTTGACGTGGACATCGGGATTGTCGGCGTTGAACTTGTTGATCAGCGAGGTGATGATTCCGCATTCGCCAACGGCTTTGGTGGGATCGGTGTTGGTGCCGAAATCGGCATCGCAGGCGCCGAAAAAGCGCTGCACGCTCAGTTCCGTGGCCGCGAAGCTTGGATTTGCGAGCATCATTGCGCCCGCAGAGACTGCGGCAAACAGCATTTTCTTCAGTTTCATATCAGTTCCTCCTACTGAGTTTCCGCCGCTCCACCCTGGATTGGCCTTCGTGCTTCAATCGCTGCGCATTCCCCCCGGCCGTCAGGCAATCTTCGTTATCTCACCGCAGCGCCGGAGACCGCCGTGACGATGTATTTCTGGAAAAACAGGTAGACGATCAGGATCGGTGCACCGGCAAACACCGCCTGCGCCATCAGGAAGCCGATGCCTTCGGACTGGGCGAAGTTGGTCTGCGTCGAGGCCATGCCGACCGTCAGCGTGAACATGTCCTTCCTCGTTGCCGAAATCAGCGGCCAGAAATAATCGTTCCACGCGCCGAGAAAGGTAAAGATGCCGAGCGTTGCCTGCGCAGGCAGCGTGAGCGGCAGAAGCACCTTCCAGAAAATCCTGAGCCGGCTGGCGTTATCGAGCATGGCGGCTTCGTCCAACTCCTTCGGGATGGCTTTGAAATACTGGGTCATCAGGAAGACGCCGAACGGAGCCGAAAGGCCCGGCAGAATGAGCCCTTGATAGGTGTTGTGGAACTTCAGCATGCTGAAGATCTGGTGACGGGCGACGAGCACGGCCTGCTCCGGGACCGCCAGGCCGAACAGCACGATCACGAACAGCACGTCTCGGCCGGGGAAATTCAGCCGTGCAAAGCCGTAGCCGGCGAGCGACGACAGGATCAAGGTGCCGAGCGTCAATCCGCCCGAGACGATGATGCTGTTGCGCACCCAGATGAACACCGACGAGGTGCCGACCGTGTTGATGTAGTTCTTCAGCGTATAGGGCGCGTGAAACACCGAATTCGGATCTGCCATCAGCTCCGCATTGTCCTTGAGTGACAGGCCGATGACCCACAGAACCGGCGCGATCATGACGATCGAAAGCAGGAGGACCAGGGCCAATAACAAATGGTCGCCAAATGCCCGTCCCTTGATGGAAGCGGCTGGAGCGCTCATGCCTGGTCTCCCCTGCTGCGTGTCACCAGGTACTGGGCCATGGCCGCGATCAGGATGAGGATGAACAGGATTTCCGATGCAGCGGCGCCCAGGCCGAGATCCCAGCGGCGGAATGCGGTGTCGTAGATGTAGAGCACGATCGGCTTGGTCAGGTTGTTCGGACCGCCCCGCGTCATCAGCCAAGCCTGGCCGAACAGCTGGAATTGCAGCACGATCTGGATAATGATCACCAGGATGAAGGTCCGCTTGATCGACGGCAGCGTGATCGAGCGTAGCGTCTGCCAGCGATTGGCATTGTCCAGCGCCGCCGCCTCGTAGATATCCTGCGGAATCTGCTGGAGCGCCGAGAGAAAGAGCATCATCGGCAGGCCGATGCACCACCAGATGGTGGCAATGGCGATGCCGACCATCGCCAGGTTGGGATCGGAAATGAAAGCCGGCGCGGTCGCGCCGAACCATCCGTAGATCGTCGACAACAGGCCGACATTCGGAATGAAGACGATGCGCCAGATCAGCGTGACGATGGTGACCGACAGCACCGACGAGGAAAAGAACAGCGTCCGCAAAACCGCAGCAGTGCGCGTCCGGCGATTGAGGCAAAGCGCCAGGAAAAGACCGATCAGCGCCAGCGTCGGCACCGTCAGCAGCACGAAGTAGAAGGTGTTCCAGATCGATTGCAGGAAGACCTTGTCGTGATACAGCCTGACGTAATTGCCGAAACCGACAAAATTTCCGGACGAGAACGTGTCGGCCTTGTGGAAACTCAGCCACATCCCCCAGAGCAGCGGGAAGAGCAGCAGCGTCGTGAAGAAGAACAAGAATGGCGCAACGAAAATGAAGTTTCGCCATTGCGGCGCATAGATGTCGGCGGTCGGCGTTCTGGCGCCGACAGCAAGCGTCGCGGTCGGGGACATCGCCAGCCGGTCAACCATCTCAGGCCTCCCTCGCATGCCAGGCGCGGCCGGTCTCATTGAACAGATGCGATTTCTGGCCGTCGAAGGCGAGCCCGATCCTGTCGCCGACGGCGACGCGACTGTTGCCGGCATCGGAACCGACTATCTGCTGGCCATCGCCCAGCCGCGCGTAGATCAGGGTGCGTTCGCCGAGCCGCTCGAGCACATCGACCACGCCATCGGCATTGCCCTGTCCGGCGGCAACGATACGGACGTCTTCCGAACGGATGCCGAAAGTGTACTTGCCATCGGTCAATTGGCTGGAGGCGATCTCGGTCTGCACCGAGATGCCGTCCGCAAACCTGGCCGTGGCGTTCTCGCCGGATTTGTTGAGCGTCGCATCAACGAAGTTCATCGCCGGCGCACCGACGAACCCTGCGACGAATTTGGTCGCCGGACGCTCGTAGATCTCCATCGGAGTGCCGATCTGATCGATCTTGCGATTGTTCATGACGACGATGCGGTCGGCGAGCGTCATTGCCTCGACCTGGTCGTGGGTGACGAAGATCATCGTCGACTGCAGGCGCTGATGAAGCTGGGCAAGTTCGATGCGGGTGCGGGTGCGCAACGCCGCATCGAGATTGGAGAGCGGCTCGTCGAACAGGAACGCCTTCGGCTCCTTGACGATCGCACGGCCGATGGCGACGCGCTGGCGCTGACCGCCGGAGAGCTGGCCCGGCTTGCGATCGAGCAAATGCGGCATTTCGAGGATGCGGGCGGCTTCGTTGATGCGCGCCTCGATGACCTTGCCTGGAACGCCGATATTCGCAAGCCCGAAGGCCATGTTGGCGCGCACCGTCATATGCGGATAAAGCGCATAGGACTGGAACACCATGGCAATGCCGCGCTTGCCCGGCGGCAGATGATCGATGCGCTCATTGTTGATGGCAATCTCGCCGCTATCGACAGCTTCGAGACCGGCAATCATTCGAAGAAGCGTCGATTTTCCGCAACCGGACGGCCCCAGGAACACGATGAATTCGCGTGCCCTTATGGAGAGCGACAGATGATCCAGCACCGTCATGGCACCGAACTGCTTGCTCACGTTTCTGATCTCGATATCGGCCGTCACGTCGACGCTCCTCCTCAGCGCTTGCGCTTGTCTCGATGATCCGCCTGAACTCAGAGCCTCAGGCGAATGACCTGGTAGGAATAGGCCGGCAGCGACAGGCTCAGCTTGCCGCCGGCGAGTGAGGCGCCCTCACCCTTCCTTGGGCCGACATTGCCTGGGTTCTCGGCCGAATTGACGGCTTTCAGATCGGCGTGCGCCACGACCCGGTGATCGACGATTTCCGCTTCGCCGAAGCCGGTGAGGTCGACCACTGTTTCGATTGCCTCGCTCGAATGGCGGTTGACGGCGAAGAAGGTGACGTGGCCGGTCTTCGTGTCGTGCACGCCGGCAATGTCGACGTAGGCGACGTCGCCCGCAACGGTGGATTTATAGGTCGGGCTTTCCACCTTGAGATCCAGCGCATTGCCGCGGCCGTAGTTAGAAGCAAACAGATAGGGATAAAAAATCGTCTGCCGCCATGCCGGGCCATTCGGAACGGTCATGATCGGCGCGATGACGTTGACCAGTTGTGCCAGGCAGGCGATCTTGACGACATCGGAACGGCGGATGAAGGTGTTGAGGATCAGGCCGACCTGCAGCACATCCTCGAAATTATAGATGTCTTCGAGCAACGGCGGGGCGAATGGCCAGCCGTCGCTGCCGCCGAGGATTTTCTTGTCCTGCTCCTTGGAATGGTACCAGACGTTCCATTCGTCGAACGAGATGTAGACCTGCTTGTTGGAGCGCTTCTTGGCCTTGATATAGTCGATGACGCCGGCGACCGAGACAATGTAGTCGTCGAGCTTTTCGCTCATGGCGAGATAGTTCGAAGCGTCGTTGGCTTCGTTGTCGAAATACATGTGCAGCGAGATGTAGTCGACCTCGTTGTAGGTATGGTCGAGAACCGTCGCTTCCCATTCAGGGTAGGTCGGCATCTTGGCATTCGAAGAGCCGCAGACCACCAACTCGAGCGACTTGGAGAAGGCGCGCATTGCCTTGGCCGTCTCATGCGCTAAGCGGCCATACTCGTCCGCGGTCTTGTGGCCGATCTGCCAGGGGCCGTCCATTTCATTGCCGAGGCACCAGAGCTTGACGTCGAAGGGCTCCTTGCGGCCATTGGCGATGCGCTTGTCGCTCCATTTACTGCCGCCGGGATGGTTGGCGTACTCCAGAAGGTTGCGGGCTTCGTCAAGGCCGCGCGAGCCGAGATTGACGGCAAGCATCATCTCGGTGTTGGCGGAGGTGCACCAATCGGCAAATTCGTGCAGGCCGACTTCGTTGCTTTCCGACGTATGCCAGGCGAGGTCGAGCCGCACCGGGCGCTCTTCCTTGGGGCCGATGCCGTCTTCCCAATTGTAGGCGGAGACGAAATTGCCGCCGGGATAGCGGACGATCGGAACATTAAGTTCTCTGACGAGATCGATGACGTCCTGACGCATGCCATTGGCATCCGCCGTCGGATGGCCTGGCTCGTAGATGCCGGTATAAACTGCCCGCCCGAGATGCTCGATGAAGGATCCGTAGAGCCTCGGATCGATTTCCGAGACAACATAATGCGGATGTGCCGTAACGGCTGCCTTCATGCATTCCTCCCATCGATATCACAAACGATGATTTAAATCATCTTGCCCGATATCAAAGAGGAATTGGCAGCTCTTCGTCAAGCCAAAATAGCCAAAAGTAGGACAATTAGACGAAGGTTTTGGCTCAGCAGAAAGCCAGTTCATTGAAATTGCTGCGTTATCTTCAGAACCCGGTTTCATGATATCAACCAGTTTTGATCCGGAGCAGGATGTCCTGATCGTAATTTCCAAAGCCCTTGCCGAAAATGTTGATCCCGCCGGGGCGCTTGGCGTCGTCCTTGACGCCGATACGGACGCGGATTGAATGATGGCTCTTCAGATCGAGTGCGGCGAGGCCGGTTTCGGAAATCCTGAGGCCGTCGACATAGGTGCCGTCATTGGCAATTCGCCAGTTCTTGAGCTTGCCGTATTGCGAACCCTTGAGTTTCCACCAGGACGGCGTGAAGACGCCGCGCTTGTCGCCGAAATCCCCCGGCGACGTCCAGGTGCCGACATCGACGCCATTGATCGTCAGCGTGATGTCCGAGGGCCAATCGGCGCTGGTGCCCGGCACTTCCGAAGACAGCTCTATCGCCACTTCGAGCTCGGTGATCTCGGCATTGGCGAGCTTGGCATTATTGGGAAACTGGTATTCGACAAAACCGCGGGTGAACCACAACAGCCCGGCTTTCATACGATCCGGATCGAGGAAAGTGTTCGGTACATCGAGCAAGCCGATGATGCCGTCCGGCGAACAAAGGCCGCAGGGCGCGGTAACCTCGAAGCCGGTGTAAAGCCCGATCGGCATCGACACTTCGATCGCGTCGTTCTTGACCGCACGATATTCGCTCTTGAACACGACGAGCACTTCTTCGGCCGTCGGATAACAGATTTTCTGGCTGCCTTTCTTCGCTTTCAGGTTCTCGGTGCGGATCAGCCCCGCATCCTCCAGCACCTGGATGTTGGTCGAGACGGTCGACTGCGGCAGCGACAGCACGGCGGCGATTTCGTTGACATTCATCGGCCCCTTCTCATGCAGCAGTTTCAGCATTGAGATACGCGCCGAGGAGGCAAGCCCCTTGAGCACGGCAATGCCTTCCTCAGGTTCAATCACCAGAAAATTGCGACTCATGAAATGCCCGGGCCCATGCCAAATCTATATCCGAAATTATCCTGTATATCGGGATATCTGATTTAATCAATGCGCAGGCGAACCCGAGCAATTTGTTAAATCCAGCAGGGCGACGGTCGCGCGGTGGCCCTGCACAGAATTTGTGCAGGAGCCATATGCAGAGTGGACACCTGAACGCCGATCGCCCAATCTAGTCCGGAGCCGAGCCCGGTGATGGCGGCTTGGACATGAAGTGGTTGGACGGGTCGTGACCAAAGGGTGGAAATTATATGATCAGCGACTGGCCTGGGTCCTCGTCGCGCCCGTGCTTTTGCTGCTTACCCTGCTTCTGCTGCTGCCGATCGCGATGATGACTGTCTACACGTTTTTCACCTTCGTTACCGCTGGGGTGGAGTCGGCGGTGCTGACCTTCGACAACTGGAAGGAATTCCTCACCGACAGCTACTATCACGGCTTTCTTTGGAAGACCGTTCGCGTCGGCGCCATCACCGCTGTGATCTGCGCGATCCTTGGCTATTTCCCCGCCTATTTCATCTGGGCCACGACTTTCAAGCACAAATGGCTGCTGCTGTTGCTGCTCATCGTGCCGTTCTGGATCAGCTTCACCATCCGGACATTCTCGTGGATCCATATTCTCGGCGAACAGGGGCTGATCAACGTCGTGCTCATCCGGCTGGGGGTCATCAACGAGCCGTTGCCGATGCTCTACACCGAGGGCGCCGTCATCATGGGGCTGCTGCATTTTCTGCTGCCCTACATGATCCTGAACGTCTATGTCAGCCTGGAGGGCATCGACCGCACCTTGATCGCCGCCGCCCGCTCGATGGGCTGCACCAGCGCACAGGCGTTCCGCGAAGTGACCCTGCCGCTGTCGATTCCGGGGCTGGGCGCCGGACTGTTGCTCTGCTTCGTGCTGGCGGCCGGCTCCTATGTGACGCCGCAATTGCTCGGGGGAAGCCGCGACGCGCTGTTCGGCAACCTGATCTACGACACCATCATGGGGCAGCTCAACTGGCCGATGGGCGCCACGCTTTCCATCGTCCTGTTCGTTCTGCTCGGTGCGGCCGCGGCCGCCTACAGCCGCTATATGGGCCTGTCGCAGATCATGAAGGGTCTCAGTGCATGAGAGCGGAGCATCCCGATCGCGAAGGCAGATGGGCGTGGCGGCTAACCGGCGCGATCACGGTGTGCGTCTATGTCTTCATGTTCGCCCCGATCCTCGCCACGGTCGTGCTTTCCTTCAACGCCTCGATGTTTGGCGGCTTTCCCCTCACCGGCTTCAGCCTGCGCTGGTACGAGAAGCTGCTCACCAACGGGCCGGTCCTCGATGCCTTCCGGACATCGATGTGGATTGCCCTGGTGACGGCAACGGTGACGACGCTGCTCGGCATCATGGCGGCATTGGCGCTGGTGCGCTTCGAGTTCCGTGGCAAGCAGGCGATCAACACGCTTGTCATTCTTCCCGCGCTGGTCCCCGAGACGATACTGGGCGTCGGCCTGCTGGTCATGATCAAAGCCGTCGACCAACCGCGCAGCATGACGCTTCTGGTGCTCGGCCACATTCTGCTCACGCTCCCCTACGTGGTGCTGATCGTTCAGGCGCGCATGGTCGGCATTAAACGTTCCTATGAGGAGGCGGCACTGTCGCTCGGGGCGCCGCGTGTGTCGACATTCCGCGAGATCACGCTGCCGCTGCTCATTCCCGCAGTGCTTGCCAGCGTGCTGCTCGCCTTCACCATCTCGTTCGACAACACCTCGGCCAGCCTGTTCTGGCGACCGGCGGGCGTCGAGACCATGCCGACGCAAATCCTCTCGATGCTGAAGATCTCGATCAGCCCCGAGGTGAACGCGCTGGGCACTGTCATGATCCTTTTGACGGTCGGCATTCCCTTGGCTGGTGGGCTCATCCTGCAAAGCCTCACCTGGTTCAAGGCAGGCAAGTGAAAATGAAAATGGGAGAATGAAAATGAAACTGACAACCACCAAACGACTGGAACGGCTCAACGAACGCTATGCCAATGGCGACATCAGCCGGCGATCATTCCTGACGCTGACGGCCGCCGCTGCCGCCGCCACCGGGCTTTCCATGCCCTGGATGGGACGCGCGCTGGCCGCGGTTTCGGAAGTGCGCTTCGACGGATGGGGCGGCGTGGTGCAGGAGGCGATCGATAAGTACGCGTTCCAGCCCTACACCGCCAAGTCCAAGGTCAAGGTCGTCCAGGGCACCTTTGGCGACGAGAACGAGATCATCACCAAGATCAAGACGTCGAAGCCGGGCGACTTCCAGATCGTCCATTCTTCCGGCGTCAACTACTACATCAAATACGTCAATGGCGGCTTCAACTCGGAGATCAACGAGGCGAACATTCCGAACATGGCGAATGTGCTGACCGCCATGATCGAGCCGTTCCGCAAGATCACGCCGAAGCTGTCGGCAGTGCCATATGATTACGGCACCACCGGCATCGCCTACAACAACAAAGTCATCTCGCCGGAGGAAGCCAAGGAAAAGGGCGCCAACCTGCTTACCGACAAGAAATATGCCGGCAAGGTCGGCGGCTACGCCGATATGACGACGCGCGTCTGGTATGCGGCGCTGCAGACGAAACAGGACCCCAACAACATCCAGGACATGGATGCGGTCTGGGCCAAGGTTCGCGAGACCCGCGACCTGGCCAAGAAGTTCTGGAGTTCCGGCGCGGAATTGATGGACCTCCTGTCGCGCAACGAAATCGTCGTTACCGATGCCTGGTCCGGACGCGTCGCCGCCCTGCAGCAGCAGGGCCAACCGATCGGCTATCTCGACCCCGCCGGCTCATACGCATGGATGGAGGACATGCTGGTGCTCAAGGGATCGCCGATGGCCGAATGCGAGGAACTGATCAACTTCATGCTGGATCCGGCCACGTCGATCGCTGTCGCCGAAGGCCAGAATTATCCACCCTCGCTTGATCCGACCAAGGTGAAGCTGACCGACAAGATCGCAGCGCTTCCGGCCTTCGACCCGACCGGATCGATGAAGTCGCTGACCTTCGCCGATCCGCTCTACTGGGCGAAGAACGAAGACGCCTGGACCAAGCAATGGGACAGGGTGTCGAAAGGTGCATGACGATAACAGCCACGATCAGCCCCGGCCGGCATCGGCCGGGGCTGATCGCGACCCGCTCGCTCGGGGCGAAAGCCAGCCGACAGGAAAGCCTGCGGTCGAGTTTCGCGACATCGATATTTTCTACGGCAAGTTCGCCGCCGTGCGCGATTTTTCACTGGCGATCCGCAAGGGCAGTTTCGTCACCTTGCTGGGGCCGTCCGGATGCGGCAAGACCACGATCCTGCGATCGATCGCCGGCCTGGTGGATATCACCAGCGGGCAGATCTCGATCGGCGGAAAGCGCGTCGACGACATCCCGATCTACAAGCGCAACATCGGCCTGGTGTTCCAGAACTACGCGCTCTTTCCACACAAGAACGTCTTCGACAACGTCGCATTCGGGCTGAAATACCGGAACGTGCCGAAACCGGAAATCGTGCGCCGGGTCAAGAAGGCGCTGGATATGGTGCGGCTGCCCGGCAGTGAGACAAAGCTGCCGTCACAGCTCTCGGGCGGCCAGCAGCAACGCATCGCACTGGCCCGCGCCATCGTCTTCGAACCGGAAGTGCTGCTGCTAGACGAGCCCTTGTCGGCGCTCGACGCCAATATGCGCGAGGACATGCGCGTCGAGATCAAGAAAATCCAGCGGGAGACGGGCATCACCGCCATCTTTGTGACGCACGACCAGGAAGAAGCCTTGTCGATGTCCGACCGCATCGTCGTGATGAACGCCGGCCTGATCGAGCAGATCGGTTCCCCGGCGCAGGTCTACGACCAGCCGGCCACCGCATTCGTCGCCAATTTCCTGGGTAAGGCCAACATGCTGCCCGGCAGCGTGACGGCGATGGACGGCAACATGGCAACGATCGCGCTGGCCAGCGGCCATGTCGTAAAGGCGGCCGCACCGAAGGCGCTCACGGCCGGCAGCGCGATCACCGTCGTCGTTCGCCCGCAGAAGCTTACCGTCGGCACCGCCGGTGCTGCCAACAGGCTGGCGGGACGGATAGTCTCGACCTCCTATCTCGGCGGCAATGCGGTCTACGAGATCGACATCGGCGCTGGCACGCCGGTGCGCGCCAACACGCTGATCGACGGCCAGCCGCTGCGTGAGGGCGAAACGGTCGATGTCTGCTTCGACCCGCTGAGCTGCGTGCTTCTCGACGCGCAAGGCGTAAGCATCGCGTAGCGAGGCGGCGCTGAGCCATTTCAGTCTTTCGCGTCACCTTTTGGCCCGAGAAACCGCGCATAGACCTCACCGACAATACCGCGCCGGAAAACCAGCACACAGACCATGAAGGTCAGGCCGGTGGCGATGGTCACCGGAAAATTCGAGGTGGCGAGCGTGTTTTCCAGGCCGACGACCAGACTGGCGCCGATGATCGGCCCGACCATGGTGCCAATGCCGCCGAGGAGCGTCATCAGGATCACCTCGCCCGACATCTGCCAGGTGACGTCGGTGAGCGTGGCAAACTGGAAAACAATCGCCTTGAGCGCGCCGGCCAGCCCGGCCAATGTTGCCGACATGACG
Source organism: Mesorhizobium sp. M0778 (assembly GCF_040320105.1). NCBI lineage: Bacteria > Pseudomonadati > Pseudomonadota > Alphaproteobacteria > Hyphomicrobiales > Phyllobacteriaceae > Mesorhizobium > Mesorhizobium sp. M0778. The sequence continues at coordinate 11,729 of NZ_JAMYPA010000016.1, forward strand.
AAAGCCGCCAGCTTGTAGTTGGCGACGGAATAGCCAAGCGAAATCGCCCGGCTCTCGTTTTCGCGGATGGAACGCAGGATCATGCCGAAAGGCGAGTTGATGATGCGCCAGATGGCGAACACGCCGATCAGGAAGACCGCCAGAACGAAATAGTAGATGTTCATCGAGACGTTCAGGTCGAGCATTCCAAACAGCCTGCCGCGCGGCACGCCCTGGATGCCGTCCTCACCTCCGGTGAACGGCGCCTGCACGCAGAAAAAGAAGAACATCTGCGACAGCGCCAGCGTGATCATGGCGAAATAGATGCCTTGCCGGCGGATGGCAAAGAAGCCCATCACAAGGCCAAGCAGCGCGGCACCCAGGACGCCGAGCAGGATGCCCGCTTCCGGCGGCCAGCCCCAGACCTTGACCGCATATGCGCTGAAGTAGGCCGCCCCGCCGAAGAACGTCGCATGGCCGAAGGACAACAACCCGGTGTAGCCGAGCAGAAGGTTGAACGCGCAGGCAAACAGCGCAAAGCACAGCATTTTCATCAGGAAGATCGGATAGACGAAGAAAGGCGCCACCAGCAGCGCCAGGATGCCGAGCCCCACCAGCGTCCATTCAAGCCATACCGAACTTTTGGCGCGCGTCTCGCGAAGTGAGAGTTCGGCCATCTCAGACGTCCCTTCCGAAAAGACCGGCGGGCCGGACCAGAAGCACGATCGCCATGATGACGAAGACCACCAGATTGGAGGCTTCGGGATAGAAAACCTTGGTCAGGCCTTCGGCGAGCCCAAGCATGTAACCGGTAACGATCGCCCCGAGGATCGATCCCATGCCGCCGACCACGACAACGGCGAACACGACGATGATGAGGTCAGATCCCATCAGCGGGCTTACCTGATAGATCGGCGCGGCGAGAACGCCGGCGAGACCGGCAAGAGCGCAGCCGAGGCCGTAGGTAAGGGTCAGCAGCAACGGCACGTTGACGCCGAAAGCCTGGACCAGGCGGGGGTTCTCCGTTGCCGCGCGCAGATAGGAGCCCAGCTTGGTCTTCTCGATCAGCACCCAGGTGCCGAAACAGACGATCATCGAGGCGACCACCACCCAGCCGCGGTAATTTGGCAGGAACATGAAGCCGAGATTGGTGCCGCCGGACAGCAGCGGCGGCACGGAATAAGGACTTCCCGATACCCCATAGTAGTACCGGAACACGCCTTCGAGCACGAGCGCGAGGCCAAAGGTGAAAAGTAGACCGTAAAGCGGGTCGATATCGTAAAGCCGCGACAGCGCCAGGCGCTCGACCACGACACCGAAGCCGCCGACGATCAGCGGCGATAGGATCAGAGCCGGCCAATAGCCGATGCCGAACCGGGTGAGCAGCAGATAGCCGATGAAGGCGCCGAGCATATAGAGCGCGCCGTGAGCGAAATTGATCACGCGCAACAGGCCGAATATGACAGCTAGGCCCAGGCTCAACATGGCGTAGAAAGAGCCGTTGATGAGGCCGACCAGCAATTGGCCGAGGAATGCCTGAACGGGTATTCCGAAGATCATCGTCATGGCGCCATCATACACCCAGCACTTCATGCAGCAGCGTCATGCGATCAGGCAGTTCGCCGACCGGAAAGCCCGACACCACCTTGCCGTGCTCCATCAGATAGAAACGATCGGTGACACGGCTGGCAAAGCGGAAATTCTGCTCGACCAGCAGGATTGTCATGCCGCGCTTTTTCATCGTCGCCAGCAGATCGCCGATGCGCTGCACGATAACGGGAGCCAGTCCCTCGGTCGGTTCATCGAGAAGCAGCATTTTCACGCCGGTCCGCAGCATGCGCGCGATCGCCAGCATCTGCTGTTCGCCGCCCGACAGCCTGGTGCCGGGGCTGTTGCGGCGCTCCTTCAGATTGGGGAAGAGATCGAATATTTCCTCCACGCTCATGCCGCCCTCGGCTACGATCGGCGGCAGGACCAGATTCTCGTCCACCGTCAGCGTCGCGAAGATGCCGCGTTCCTCCGGCACCAGGCCAAGGCCTTGATGCGCCGTCCGGTGCAGTGGCAGGCGCATCAGATCCTTGCCGTCGAAAGCGATCTGGCCGGTCCGCTGGCGGATCAGCCCGATGATGGCGCGCAATGTCGTGGTCTTGCCGACGCCGTTGCGGCCCAGCAATGTCACCGTTTCACCTGGAAAGACCTCCAGATCGACGCCGTGAAGCGCGTGGCTTTCGCCATACCAGGCGTTGAGGCCGCGGACTGCAAGAAGAGGCGCGGCGTCACTCATCGGCGGTGCCCATATAGGCGATCCTCACCCGTTCGTCGCGACTGACCGTGGCATAGTCGCCGGCGGCAAGGATTTCGCCGCGCTGCATGACGGTTATCCAGTCGCAAAGATCGGCTACAACAGTCAGATTGTGCTCGACCATCAGCACGGCGCGATCCTTGGCGACCGAGCGGATGATGTCTGAAACCGTGCGCACATCCTCATGCCCCATGCCGGCCATCGGCTCGTCGAGCAGCAGCACTTTCGGATCGAGGGCCAGCGTCGTGGCGATCTCGAGCACGCGTTTCCTGCCATAGGAGAGATCGGCGGCGGGCCTGTTCTTGGCATCGTCGAGGCCGACAGACCGCAAAAGCTCCTCGGCGCGCGGCGTCAATCGATCGAGCGCTGCCAGCGAGCGCCAGAACTGAACGCTGAGCCCGCCCGGCCGCTGCAATGCAACGCGCACATTGTCGAGCACGCTGAGATGCGGAAACACCGCCGATATCTGGAACGAGCGCACCAGGCCCATCCGCGCGACCTTGGCCGGCGACGTGCGGGTGATGTCGTGGCCGAGCAGTTCGATCCTGCCGCTCGTCGGCGGCAGGAACTTGGTAAGCAGGTTGAAGACGGTGGTCTTGCCGGCGCCGTTGGGCCCGATCAGCGCGTGGATGTTGCCATGGTAGAGGTCGAGATCGACATTCCTGACCGCGACGAAACCGGCGAAGTCGCGCCGCAGGCCCCGGGCGGAAAGCACCACCCGCGGCCCATTCGGTTCGGGCGGCGCCATCGGCCCGCCAATCACTCGCTGGCCGTAGGACAGCCGCTTTCCTTGGGGCTCAGGAACGCCTCGTTACCGGGGATCGTGGCAAGGGGTTTGTAATAGTCCCATTCCTTGGTGCTCTCGCTCGGCGACTTGACCTGATAAAGATACATATCGTGGACCATGTTGCCGTCGGACTGCACTTTGCCGTTCGCCGTAAAGACGTCGTTCACCGGCATCGAATGCAATTCCTTGGCGACAGCTTCAGTCGCGTCGGTGCCGGCCTTGTCGATCGCCTTCAGATACTGCGTCACTGCCGAGTAGGTGGCGACCTGGATCATGTTCGGCATGCGGTTGGTGCGCTTGAAAAACTGCTTGGCGAACTCGCGGCTCTTGTCATCGCGATCCCAGTAGAAGCCTTCGGTCAGCACCACGCCTTGCGCTGCCTCGAGGCCGAGCCCATGCACCTCGGCCAGCGTGAACAGAAGCGCTGCAAGCCGCTGACCGCCCTGCACGATACCGAACTCGGCCGCCTGCTTGATCGAGTTGGAGGTGTCGAGGCCGGCGTTCGCCAGCCCGACGACCTTGGCGCCCGACGATTGCGCCTGCAGCAGGAAGGATGAATAATCGGTCGAGCCGAGCGGATAGCGCACCTCGCCAACCACCTTGCCGCCATGGCTCTCGACGAAGTTGGCGGTCTGCTCCTTGAGCGAATAGCCGAATGCATAATCGACGGTGACGAAGAACCAGCTGTCGCCGCCTTGCTGGACAAGAGCGCCACCGGTTCCTACCGCCTGCGAATGCGTGTCATAGGCCCAGTGGAAGCCATAGGGCGAGCATTGTTTGCCGGTCAGCTCGGTGGTCGCGGCGCCGGTGACGATGTCGATTTTCTTCTTTTCCTTGGAAATCCCCTGGACGGCCAGCGCCACCGAGGAGGTGGTCAGTTCCATGATGGAATCGACCTGTTCGGTATCATACCACTGCCGCGCAATGTTGGAGGCGATGTCCGGCTTGTTCTGGTGGTCGGCGCTGACGATCTCGATCGGCGCGCCTTGTACCTTGCCGCCGAAATCCTCGACCGCCATCTTGGCGGCCTCGACCGACCACTTGCCGCCGAAATCGGCATAGACGCCCGACTGGTCGTTGAGAATGCCGATCTTGACCTTGCCGTCAGAAATCTCGGCGGCTGCGGCAGGCATCGCAGTCGCTGCAAGAAGCGCGGCCGAGGCCAGGTACGATATCTTCATTGGTGACTTCCTCCCTTATGGTCGACAACCGAGCAACATGTCGGCGGCTGCCTGCTGCGGCACGAAGAGTGGCCTCCCATATTCCGTCCTCTCCGGCGGAAAATCGCAGCGCTGTACGGCCGCCTATGCCCGTCCCTCAAATCGTAGCATCGCGCGGCAACGCGAGAACAGTTACTTTAGTATTAGGCTCGCGGTGCCCATGCCGCGGACGTCGAAGCGCAACATAGGGCCGGATCGTGCAGGGTCCAGATGGCGTCTGATCTCTCTGAAGCCGACGTGCCGTGATGAAATCCCGGCCCGAGCGGTCGTGATCAGATGATGCAGCTGAACGAGAAACGTGTGTTCTCAACCGCCGGCTGGATGATGGCATGCAACCAGGCGGCCATCGCCGATGCTTTGAAGAAGCGGACGCTCGCTGCGGCAGAGGGAGGTGGCGGCTGGGCAGCGGGTGTGGAACCGGCATCCCGAAGGTGGGTTCATCGGGCTGGGCAGGTCGCCCTTGAGTACCAACCGCCCGCGCCGCGCCCGGTCGATGCTGGGTATCGGAACGGCGGAACGCAGCGCCGCGGTGTAATGATGTCTGGGCGCCGCAAAGACCTCGTCGGTCGGCCCACTCTCCACGATCGATCCCAGATACATTACCGCCACACGGCTCGAGATCTGACGCACCACGGAAAGGTCGTGAGCGATGAACACATAGGTCAGGTTGAACTCCTCGCGCAGATCGGCGAGCAGATTGACGATCTGCGCCTGGATCGACACGTCGAGCGCCGAGACCGGCTCGTCGGCCACGATCAGCCGTGGCCGCAGCGCCAGCGCACGGGCGATGCCGATACGCTGGCGCTGGCCGCCGGAGAATTCGTGCGGATAGCGCGATGCGTGCTGGGGCGACAAGTCGACCCGGCGCAGAAGGTCGGCCACGCGGTCCGCCATTTCCGATGCCGAGAGGCGTTCATGGATACGGAATGGATCGGCCAGCAGATCGCCGACCCGCCGGCGCGGATTGAGCGAAGCGCTGGGATCCTGAAAGACCATCTGCATCTGCCGCCGCAACGGACGAAGCTGGCGCTGGGAGGCATCGCTGATGTCGCGGCCCTCGAATTCCAGCGACCCCGAGCTGATTTCGGTCAGACGCACCAGACACCGGCCAAGCGTGGATTTGCCGCAACCGGACTCACCGACGATGCCGAGCGTTTCCCCGGGCCAGATGTCGAGAGACACCTTATCGACCGCATGTACGGTCCGGCGCTGTGCCGGGAAGATCGAGCGGCCGACGCTATAACGTTTCGACAGATCGCCGGCGCGAAGCAGCGGGCGCGGCACGGCATTCATCGTTGCATCTCCACGCCGCCAGCCTTCTGGACAGCGAATTGTTTGCGCGTGGACTCCGGCAACACGCAGGCGGCGCGATGGCTCTCGCCTTGCATGATCGGCAGCTGGACCAGACAGGCGTCGTGGCGAAAGGCACACCGGGGGCCGAAGGCGCAGCCTTTCGGCAGGTTGGAGAGCGAGGGCGGAATCCCCGGGATAGCGGCAAGCCGGGCCGGACGTGGTCCCTCCATCGGCGGGATCGAGCCGAACAAGCCCCATGTGTAGGGATGCAGCGGCGCCCGGAACACGCTGCTCTTGCCGCCCTCCTCGACAAAGCGTCCGCCATACATCACCAGCACCCGGTCCGCGACTTCGGCAACGACGCCAAGATCATGCGTGACCAGGATCACCGCCGAGCCGAACTGGTCGCGCAATCGTCCGATCAGTTCGAGGATCTGCGCCTGCACGGTAACATCGAGGGCTGTGGTCGGTTCATCCGCGACGAGCAGCGCCGGGTTGCAGGAGAGTGCCATGGCAATCACCGCGCGCTGGCGCATGCCGCCGGAAAGCTGGTGCGGGTAGCTGTCGACGAACCGATCCGGATTTGCGATGCCGACCGCATCCAGCAATTGCACGGCCCGCGCCCGCGCGGCTTTCGCCGACACTTTTTCATGCGCGCGCACCTGCTCGCCGATCTGGTTGCCGATCGTATGCACAGGAGTGAGCGCCGACATCGGATCCTGGAAGATCATCGCGATCTGGCGGCCGCGAATGGCATCGAGCGCACGCCGGCTGAGCCCGATCAGCTCCTGTCCCATGAAACAGATGGAACCGGAGACGATAGCGTTGGGGCTGTTGATCAACCCCATGATGGCGAGCAAGGTCTGGCTTTTGCCCGAACCGGATTCGCCGACCACCCCGACGATCTCGCGCTGCTCGACGGCAAACGAGACGCCTCCCACCGCCCGCACCAGGCCCTCGTCGCTGCGGAAGGAGACGGTGAGGTCCTTGACCACCAGAAGAGGAGCATCAGCCGACATTGCGTGCCCTCGGGTCGATGATGACGAAGACGACGTCGACGATGAAGTTTGCCATCACCACGAAGAAGGCGGCGTAAATCACCGTGGCCAGGATCATCGGCAGATCGAGGGTCTGCAGTGCCTCATAGGTCAGTTTCCCGACACCCTGCAATCCGAAGACCACTTCGGTCAACAGTGCGCCGCCGCCGACCAGGGCACCAAAATCGAGGCCGAACATGGTAACGAACGCGACCAGCGAGGTCCTGAGGCCATGATGCAGCAACACCCGGCGCTCGCCGATCCCCTTGGCCCGGGCGGTGCGGATGAAATCCTCCTGCATCATCTCGATCAGGCTTGCGCGCAGCACCCGTCCATAGAGGCCGACGTAGAGGGTTGCCAGCGTGAACCACGGAATGACGAGCGCCTTGAACCAGCCCCAGGGATTCTCGGTCAGGGGGATGTAGCCGAGCGGAGGAACCCAGGAAAACAGCCAGCTGTCGTGCCAGCGGCTTTGTGTCAGCAGGTTGGCGACCTCGCCCAGCCAGAAGACCGGGATCGACACGCCGACCAGGCTCAGGATCATCAGCGCCCGATCAACGAATGTACCGCGCGTTGCGCCTGCGATCACCCCGACAATCAGTCCACCCAGCACCCACAGCACTGCCGCGCCGCCTACCAGCGACAGCGTCACCGGAATGGCGCTTATCACGGTCGGGATGACGCGCTGCCCGCGATTGACGAAGGAGGTGAGATCACGGCTGACAAAAAGCCGGTTCATCATCAGCCCATATTGCACAGGCAATGGCCGGTCGAGACCGAAATCGTGGCGCACCTGGATCAACGTCTCTTGCGAGGCATTGCGGCCGGCAATGCGCGCCGACGGATCGGCGCCCGGCGTCGCAAAGAAAATCAGGAAAGCAACGACACTTATGCCGAACATGACCAGCACCATCTGGCCAAGCCGGAAGCCGAGCGCGGCAACCACTAGACGCCCCTCGGCGAGGATTTCGGATCGAGCGCGTCGCGTACGCTGTCGCCCAGAATGTTGAGGGCCAGGACCGTGATGACGATGGCCAGCCCCGGCGCCAGTGCAACGACCGGCCGCGAATAGAGCAGGCCCTGGCCGTCCTGGATGATGGTGCCCCAGCTGGCATCCGGCGGCTGCACGCCGATCGACAGGAACGACAGCGAGGATTCCGTCATCATGTTGAGCGCCAGGATCAACGGCACGAAAACGATGATCCGGGTCACCACATTGGGCATGATGTCGCGCAAAAGGATGCGCCAGGGCGACGCGCCCAGGCCGATCGCAGCGGTCACGAATTCGGCATGCATCAAGGTCAGGACATGGCCACGGATCGGCCGCGCCACATAGGGCACATAGACGATGCCGATGATGAAGACCGGTAGCCACAGGCTGCCGGAGCGGATTTCGAATGGACCGATCCGGATACTCTGCGCAATCAGCACGATCGACAGCGAGATCGCCAGCAGGAAAATCGGGAAGGCCCAGAGCACGTCGAGAATGCGCGACAGGCCGATGTCGACGATGCCACCGAAGAACCCGGAGACGACCCCCAGAAACGTCGCGAGGACGAGGCACAGCGCGACTGCAGCACCCGAGATCAACAGCGAATCCTGTCCGCCGTAAAGCAGCCGCGCCGCGACGTCGCGGCCCTGGTTGTCGGCTCCGAGCAGGTAGGGACCGATGCGCCACGTCGGCCCGATCGGCGTCATGCCGAGGCCAAGGCCTTCTGTGGAGGGCTGCAGCACCGGCTGGGTCACCCCATCGACGACGACCTCGCCATTGAGATTGGTCACAAATGGATCGGTGCCGGAGACGTACCGCGCATAAAGCGGCGCCGCGAGCGAGGCGATCACGACGACGACGAGCACGGCGAATGCCGATATTGCCGAACGATCGCCTTTCAGCTTGCGCCATGCCGTGCGCCACGGGCCATCGGTGGCCCGGCGAACCGGGATGGCGGGCTGATCCGCAATGACATTGACCATGAACAGGATTGCCTAGGAAAAATCTCGGCCTGAAAGATGCGCTGATCCGCCGGAAAAGGAAATGCGACGGAGAGCCGGCGGCGCTCCGTCGCATTGGCTCCGGGAGGTTATTCCACCCAAGACTGGCTGACGATCCAGTAGAATTGTGGGCTGAAGGTGAAGTTCTTCAGCCTGGACGAGATGACATCGACCCGCTTCGGCGTGAACAGGACGGCGACCGGCGCCTTGTCCGTCACCGCCTTGTCGATGGCGGTCCAGAGTGTCGCGCCCTTGGCCGGATCGGCGATGGTGGCTGCCTCTGCCTCGTCCATCGATGCGTCGATCGACTTGTCGCAGAACCCCGAAATATTGACCGAGGCGTCGGAACCTGGCGTAAACGAGGCACAGCTGAACAAGACCTGCAGGAAATTCGATGGCGCCGGGTAATCCTGGAACCATTGCGAGATCGAAATCTGCACCTTGTTGTTGGTGTTCTGGATGTAGGTGAACTGGATGTTCTGCGAAATCGGCTTGACCGACGTCTTGTAGCCAAGCTGGTTGAGCACGTCCTGCAGATAGACGCCGATCGCCTTGGAGACAGTGGTGTCCTCGGTGATGATCGTCACCTCCTGACCTGCGGTTCCCGATTCAGCAACCAATTGCTTGGCCTTATCCATATCCGGCGCGGACCACTTCTCACCCGGATTGGCGGTGAACGGGCAATAGGCTGCGAATGACGGGAAGCCCGGCGGCAGGATCTGACAGGCCGGCTGCGCCAGATTGCTGCCGCCGAAAAGCTTGACGATCGCGGCGCGGTCGATGGCGAAGTTCACCGCCTGGCGAACGCGGATGTCGTTGAACGGCGCCAGATTGGTGTTCATCGGCGCGTACCACATCGCCGTCAGCGGGTGAACCGTGACCTGCTTGGCATATTTGGTGCCGAGTTCGGCGAGACGGTCGGACGGCGGCGGATCGAACATCCAGTCCGCCTGGCCATTCTCGACCGCCGTCACCGCCGCCTCGTCGGTAAGGCCGAATTCATAGTCGATCTCGTCCGGATATCCGGCCGGCTGCGCTTCCTTGCTCCATTCCTTGAAATGAGGATTACGCACAATCTTCATCAGCTTGTTGGGGTCGTAGCTGGCGATCATGTACGGTCCGGTACCAGGGATCGGATCGGTGCCGGCGTCCTTGAGCGGCGCGCTCGCCGGCAGGATCGACGCGTGTGGAACAGCAAGCTTCTGCAGGAACTCGGCGTCCGGCTGGGCCAGGTTGAAGGTAATGGTTCCGGCCGTATCGTCGACCGCCAGGCCACCTTCGAGGGTGCATGCAGCCGGCGCCTTCAGGCATGCATCCGCGCCGACGATGCCTTTGTAGAAGGTCCCGGCCGTCGGCCCGCTGATCTTGAAGATGCGCTGGAACGAAGCGACCACGTCTTTCGTCGTGACGTCCGAGCCATCGGCGAACTTGATGCCCTTGCGCAGCTTGAAGACATAGGTCTTGCCGCCGTTCTCGATCTGCGGGAGGCTTTCCGCCAGGTCCGCGACGACCTCGAAGCCGGTCTTGTCCCCGGCCTTCCTGTAGGTCACCAGGCCATCGTAGAGGACGTAATTGATCTGGAAATACTGCAGAGTGTAATTGATGTGCGGATCGGCGGTACCTGCCGCGGCATTGGCCAGCAATCGGAGCGTGCCGCCTGGCTTGCCCTCGGCGGCCAAAGCACTGCTTGCCGGCGACATCATCGTCACGCCGAGCAGAGCCAGGCCAGGTATCAACGCTGCAAATGCTTTTTGGGGTCGCATATTTGTTCCCTCATGGAGGCGTGTCGCTTTTTGCCGTGCTGAACCCGGTCGATCGACCATCGCGCGGCTGAAAACAGTCCTGGGTTTGCGAACGGCGTCCGCTACTTCGCCCAATCGCAAAAGACTACGTCGAGCTAAGCGAGACGGGATAGCTATTAAGATAGATAGGGTCGAACAGGCTTATCTCCGCCTATTTGTTGAGCAGCCGACCGACATGGCTATTTGACAAGCAATGACCAGCGGGTAAGCTTGCCAGATGCAAAGTCTTCCAGGCGATCTAGAGAGCCGGTTCCGAACTGGAATGAGCATCGACGCTGCCATGGCGATGGCGACGGAGGTGCTGGAGCCCATCGGTTTCACCGCATTCATCTACGACTATACGCCGGTGCCGGTCAGTCACAAGGGCGAGCTTATCACGCCCTCGCTGATGGCTCTGCGCAACGTGCCGCGCGACATGCAGGATCTCTGGTGCAAGGGCGGATATTATCAGCTCGACCCGGTGCAGGAGGCCGCGCTCGCCGTATCGAGACCGTTTCTCTGGTCGCACAACGGCGTTCAGAGCACCGTCATGCAGCGCGTGCTTCAGTCCAGGCACGATCCTGTGGTCAGCTATCTGCTTGACACGAGGATGACCTGCGGCGTCACCGTACCCATTCGCCTTGCCGGCGGCGATCTCGCCACCTTCACCGCTATCCGTGCCGATCCGGAGGCCGGGTTCGAGGCCGAAGCCAGACCCTTCATCGCCGAGATCGGCGATCTGGGTCATCTGCTGCATGATTCCGTCTATGCCGGTTTCGATGCTGGAATCCGCACCTGCCAACATGTCCATCTGACGTCGCGCGAACGCCAGTGCCTGCGCCTGGCCGCTGCCGGACTGACGGCCAAGCAGGTCGCGCGCGAGATTGGCCGCGCGGTGCCTACCGCAACGCTGCACCTCAACGCGGCGACGCGAAAGCTTGGCGCGCGCAACCGCTTCCATGCCATCGCGCTCGCCGCCCATTACCGGCTGCTTGAACCGGAGCATTGAGGCTCTCGACCTGCGGACGATCGGCCTTGCCTCGGGCAAACCCATAACCGGCAAACCTATAAATAGTGCTAGCTGTAAATGCGCCGGGCCGCTTAGTACCGTCGGCCGCAAAACAAGGCTTGGGAGGGGTCCACACTTCGGCCCCTGCCGCGCCATGATGCGGAGCTTTGATTGTGACGGCGCATGCGATCACCGAAGGATTTAGCCAATACCAGGGCTATCGCACCTGGTACCGAGTGACCGGAGACCTCACCTCGGGCAAGCTGCCCCTGATCGTCGCTCATGGTGGACCGGGCTGCACGCACGACTATGTGGATTCATTCAAGGAGCTTGCCGAAACCGGACGAGCCGTCATCCACTACGACCAGATCGGCAATGGCAAATCGACCCATCTGCCGGATAAGGGCGGTGACTTCTGGACCGTCGATTTCTTCCTGGGCGAACTCGATGCGCTGCTCGCCCATCTCGGCATTGCCAGCCGCTACGCCCTGCTGGGCCAATCCTGGGGCGGCATACTTTCGGCCGAGCACGCGGTGCGCCGCCCGGAGGGGCTCAAGGCATTGATCCTGGCCAATTCGCTGGCCTCGATGGTGCTGTGGGTGAAAGGAGCCCGGCAATTGCGCGCCGGGCTGCCAGCCGATGTGCAAAGCGCGCTCGACCGGCACGAAGCGGCAGGAACCACCGATCATCCGGAATATGTTGCGGCGACGAAGGCTTTCTACGACCGCCATGTCTGTCGCGTCGTTCCGATGCCGCCAGAGGTCGCCCGGACATTTGCGGCAATCGAGGAAGATCCGACCGTCTATCACACCATGAATGGTCCCAATGAGTTCCACGTCATCGGCACGATGCGGAACTGGACCATCGTCGACCGCCTGCATCAGATCGAGGCGCCGACCCTGGTTTTCCGCGGCTTCTACGACGAAGCGACCGAGGCCTGCGTCCAGCCCTTTCTGGATCTTATCCCGCACGTCGAAGGTTTGGTCTTCCCGAATTCCAGCCACATGCCGCATGTCGAGGAAAAGCACGACTGCCTCGCCGCCGTCGGGCGCTTCCTGGCCAAATACGACTGACGTTCCAGCACGCCCTTCAGCCTGCGGTGGCCGAAGACGAGTGACAGTCCGCTCTCGGCGAGGTCGGCGAGCAACTCCTCGTTGCCGCCGCCGGTGCCATGACGATGCCGTCGATGCGGCGCTCCAGCACCCGGTCGATCTCGCGCGCTTCGCGTGCCGTGTTTCTCCTCGGTGTTGAACAGCAGAATATTATAGCGCTCGGCGCGCTGGTGGGCTGCGTCTCCAGTCCGCGTACGAACTCGGCGAAAAAGGGGTTGGTGACGTCCGAAATCGGCGCGGCGATGGTGCCGGTCTGGGCGGCGCGCAGGCTGCGCGCTCAGCCATCCGGCCGATATCTCAGCCCGCTGAGCTGTCTTGAGCTTCTTTTGGTCTCGACGCTCAGGGCGCGCGAACCGTTGCCGACAGGCGAGACCATCGCGGCCGACGCCGAGTGCGAAGGTGCCTGCAGGTATGGAACGTGTCCACCCCAAGTTTCGCCAAGCACGTTGCAACCGAATCTATTAGCCGGCGTTAAAGTGCGGGTGGTTTAGCGGGAGGCTTTCATGCAGACGTATCTCGTCGAGCGTATGGACGGCGACGATGTGATCTCGGTGCGCGTCGTCAACGCGCCGAGTCCGTTCAAGGCTGCGGCCATGGTGACTGATGGACATATTACCTTCCGAAAGTGGGAAAAAGACTGGATCCGCGTGACTGACGAAAATCGGGGACAGATCTATGCATATTGTTTTGTCGCCGGCAGCTACTCCGATACTGAACCATTGCCGGTATCGCCCGGGAGAACCACAGAATAGGCAATGTGCCTGAATAGCGGCGATTCCGTCTTCGATCCCACCTTGGCAGATGTGTAACAGGCGTTGCCAACTTGGCACGAACGCCAGTGCTCGCTGCGTCAAGCGCACCACGCGAGCCCGGCATGATTGGCTCTGCCGGCGGCTTGCGAAACAGGCGAAGTGACTAACCAAGCGTCCTTGGGCGAAGATCGGGGCATCATCAGAATGATCGATGAAAAGATTGGGGCGGGAGGCGATAAGTGATCCTAATCTTAGCGTGGGCAACTCATGTCTTCGGCATATTTGGGATCAGAAGTCGCGGATCAGGATCTAGCGGTGGATTGTCAGACAACGACCTCCAATAAATGGTCAAGTGTTCCACAATACGCACTGGATCAGGGTGGTCCGGTACTGCGCCCATTTCAAGGATTGGGCACCGATTTTACCAACGTTGCCGTATTCGATCACCTGAGAAATATGGTCCGCCAGTACCCCGACAAGCTTGCAATCAGCGACGGCGCCAATCGTCTGACTTATTCCCAGCTTCTCCGGTCAGTTGAGACGCTGTCCTACCAGATCGCTGCCGCCGTCCCAGACGGACAGGCGATAGGGATTCTTCAGGCCAACTCGGCCTGGTATCCCATCGCCATGCTGGCAAGCATGACGGCTGGGCGACTTTCGGTGCCACTCAACGCGCGAGATCCCAGCTCGCGGATCCTGGAAATCATGGCGGGGGCGCGGCTCTCGGCCATCCTGGGCGAGGGCAATGTCCGACCCGCCGGTTTGCCTCACCAAGTCAGTTGGATCGATGTGCCCACCAGTGCGGCCTCGCAATCGGTACAAGTGCCTCAGCCTTACCCCGTCTCGGTCGATGCGCCCGCCATCGTGCTTTATACGTCAGGGAGCACAGGCCGCCCCAAAGGCATCGTTAACAGCCAGCGCAGCTTGCTGTGCCGGGTCCAGCAATATGTCGATGCATGCCACATCAACTCGGATGATGTTTTCCTGCCATTGACCGGACCCGCCACAATCGCCGGGTACCGGGAGATTCTTGCAGCCCTTCTCACCGGGGCCACTTTGCATCTGGTCGAAGTCGAAGCGGTCGGCTTGCGCGCCGTTCAGCGCCTAGTGCGATCCGAAGGCGTGACAATCACCTATCTGGTGCCAGCGCTGCTTCGCGCGCTCATGGCCGACGGACCTGCTGAAGCGTTCCATTCGCTTAGAGTCGCCCGGATCGGTGGCGAGAAGGTGCCCTGGACCGACATCGCACTGCTGCGCAAGGCCGTCTCCGATACGTGCCTCATCCAGATCGGTTACTCGTCAACCGAGACCACCGGCTCACAATGGTTCTTGCCGCGAGACTGGCCGGAGCATGGAGATTCGGTTCCAGTTGGTTGGCTGCTGCCTGGAATCACCTTCGCAATTGTCGACGAAGCGGGCCGCTGCGTTCAATCGGGCCGCAGCGGAGAGCTTCTGATCAGGAGCCCGTATGTCTTGCTTGGCCATTGGGAGGACGGGGCGGTTATGCCGGCGACATCAGACCCGGACGATCCAGGCCTTCGGATTTTCGCGACAGGTGACCTCGTCCGACTTGATAATCAAGGCTTACTGCACATCGTCGGTCGCAAGGGACGGCAGGTAAAGATCAACGGTCGACGCGTCGAGCCAGCCGAACTCGAACGGGTGCTGCGTTGCGCGCATGCTGTTGCGGATGCCGTGGCAATCGTGACTGCGGCCAATGAGCTTGTCGCCTTTGCCGTTCCTCGGCGCTCGGCCGAAGCGAGCTTTTCGGACGAGCTTCGCCAGCTTGTGAGGATCAATCTGCCACCGCCGCTGCGTCCCTTGCGGTTACACACGATCGCCGAGATCCCGCGTCTGCCAAGCGGCAAGGTGGACATCTCGACACTTGCAGAGATGGATCTTTCAGCCAGAGGGACGGCAGCGACGGCGCGTCCGCTCGAGCCGCGAGGCAAGCTGACGGCGCAGCAGATCGTCCAGCGGGCGTGGACCAGCATCCTCAATACGCGCGTAGCGGCGGGACGCTGGGATGACGCCGGAGGAGACTCGCTGAAGCTGCTGCACTGCGTCATGGAAATCGAAAGCGCCATCGGGCAGGAACTCGGCCTTGAGGCGTTCACCGTTGGAATGAGCCTGGACGAGATGGTCAAGGCGGTCGCGTCTGCACAGGCAGGCGACCAAAGCGCGCGCGCCCAGAAGCATGATCCTCCAATTCTTTTTCTGTTCCCGGGATCCGTCGGCTACGGCCCGAGCCTTGCTGCCTTTGCAGCAGCGATGGGCAAGATCACCCGCGTTGCCCCGATCAGGTACCCAGCCCTGACCATGATCCTGCGCGGGCAAAACAGCCTCTCCGACATGGCCGATGCCGCCGTCGAGCAGATCCGCCGCGCTCAACCCGCGGGTCATATACGACTTCTCGGTCATTCGCTCGGCGGTGCTGTCGCTTTCGAAGTTGCGGCGCGGCTGCTGGCCGCGGGGCGGACCGTAAGGTTCCTTGGCATTCTCGACACCAGTCTCGTCGGCGAGCGAAGCGCTCGCTGGGAGACGTTTACGCGCACATTCAATCGAATCCGAACCAACCGCGTATCCGCTTATCGGATGGCTTGCCGGGCCCTCGCGAAAGTCGCCGTGGCAATGCGGCGCGAGGCGCAACTGGTCCGGTTTCTCGATCGTTTCGCTCAGGGACAGTTCAACGCGACGAGTTTTAGAACCAAACTGGAACTGCAAGAGGTTTTGCGCGCGCGAGCCTTCTTCCAGTGGGTGGCCGAGCCAAAGCCGGCGCTGCCGATCACAGGCACCCTGTTCCGCTGTGCTCGACCCGGAATGCCTCTGGCCATCGGCTGGGATCGCGCTTTCGGACATCTGGACGTGATTCCGATCGTCGGCAGCCACATCGATCTGGTCGTAGAACCTCACCTCGCCACCAACCGCCCGCTTATCGAGAAAGCGGTGGCGCAAACCTATTCGCCAACCGAGTCTCGCAAACTGGAGTACAAGCTATCGACCTGATCTCAACATTCAGCAAGGACGCGCTTGTGCTCGACGCTGCTGCGGAGGTCGATCGCATCGTCCAGATCCTGCGCCAGCAGGTCCTTGGCACGCTGCGACGTCGAGGCGCGGTTGTCGGCCTCTCAGGCGGCATCGACAGCTCCGTCGTCGCGGCGTTGTGTGTTCGCGCCTTTGGGAAAGACAAGGTCCTCGGAATATTCATGCCGGAGCGCCACTCCTCCGGTGACTCGCTAAGGCTTGGCCGCACTGTCGCCGCACAGCTTGGCATCGATGCGATCCTAGAGGACATAACACCGGCCCTCGAAGCGATCGGCGCCTATTGTCGGCAGACCGAGGCAATCCAGACTGTCGTTCCCGACTATGGGGACGGCTGGAAATGCAAGCTGGTGCTGGCCTCAGTTCTCGAGAGCAATGGTCTCAACATCACGCGCCTCACGGTTCAGGACCCTGAGGGCAGGACCGACACGGTGCGTCTGCCGTCGGCAGCCTATCTGCAGATCGTCGCCGCAACCAATTACAAGCAGCGCCTGCGCAAGATGACCGAGTACTATCATGCCGACCGCCTCAACTACGCGGTAGCGGGCACGCCGAACCGCCTGGAATACGACCAGGGCTTCTTCGTCAAGCAGGGCGACGGAATCGCCGACCTGATGCCAATCGTTCACCTCTACAAGACCCAGGTCTACCAGTTGGCCGAATATCTTGGGGTGGAGGAAGAGGTCCGGCGCAGACCGCCCACCACGGACACCTTCTCGATGGCGCAGAGCCAGGAGGAGTTCTACTTCGCACTGCCTTATTATCTGATGGATTTGTGCCTCTACGGGTTAAACCACGGGATCGCTAGCGAAGACGTCGCCGAGGCCACCGGTCTCACCGTGGTGCAGGTTCAGAAAGTTTTCAAGGATATCGACAGCAAACGGCGCGCCGCACGTTATCTTCACGCGCGGCCGTTGGTGTCCTCTTCAATGGGCGAGGGCTAGGCGATGTGCGGCATCGCCGGAATTGTGTCGCTGAGCGCCGCCGCGGCGCCCCCTTCCCGTGATGCGCTGATGCGCATGGTAGGCACACTGGCGCATCGCGGCCCGGACGAGCGCGGTCTTTACCGGGACAAACGTGCGGGATTGGCGCATGCCCGTCTGTCCGTCATCGATCTCGCCAGTGGCCAGCAGCCACTCGCTGGCGCGGGCGACACAATGTGGATCGTCTTTAACGGCGAAATCTTCAATTACATCGAGCTGCGACAAGACCTGGTCGCGCTCGGTTATCGCTTCCGCACACGCAGCGACACGGAGGTCATCGTCCATGCCTATCATGCCTGGGGCGAGGCCGCCTTCGAGCGGATGAATGGGCAATGGGCAGTCGCCATTTGGGACTCCGTGGCGGGTCGACTCGTCTTGTCGCGGGATCGGTTCGGCATCTGTCCGCTGCATTTTTGCGAGCATGGCGGACGGCTTTACTTTGCCAGCGAGGTGAAGGCCATTTTCGCGGCCGATGCGGATATACCCCGCGCCTTCGATCCAGCCGGCATCGATCAGACTTTCACGCTCTGGACCGTCGTGCCGCCACAAGGCGTGTTTGGAGGAGTAAGCGAACTCACTCCAGGGCACATTCGCATTTATGACAGTGGCATCGTTCGCGAGCGGGCTTTTTGGAAGCCAAGCTATCCAGAGGTTGACGGACCCGGCGATGACGAATTCGCCGGTTCACTTGATGACGCGGTGGAGGAAGTGCGCGGCGCCCTGGAAGCCGCTACGGCGCTCAGGATAGTACGCGCCGACGTGCCGGTCGGCTGCTATTTGTCCGGCGGGCTCGACAGCTCGCTGGTCGCCGCGCTTGGAAGACGCTTCGCCGGCGGGCGCTTCCAGACTTTCTCCCTGCGTTTTGCCGACGCCGAGTATGACGAGACTCATTTCCAGCGCCTGGTTGCCGGCGTGGCGGGAAGCGAGCACCATGAGGTGGTTGTTTCGCGCAGCGATATCGCTGGCATCTTCCCTGAGGTGATCTACCACACCGAGCGGCCAATCCTCAGGACCGCGCCGGCGCCGCTGTTCCTGCTATCGAGACTGGTGCGTCAGCATGGCATCAAGGTCGTGCTGACCGGCGAAGGGGCCGACGAAATGTTCGCCGGCTACGATCTGTTCCGCGAGGGCAAGGTCCGCCGTTTCTGGGGACGCCAGCCCGCCTCGACGCGACGCTCCCGGCTGCTGGAGCGCCTCTATCCCTATCTCAGCCGCTCGCCGGTGCAACAGCAGGCGATGGCACGCCAGTTCTTCGGGCGCGACATCCACGCCCATGACGCACCTGGTTTTGCGCATGGCACGCGCTGGCGTACCACGAGCGCCATCAAGCGGCTGTTTTCGGCAGACATGCGCGCCCAAACGGAGCGCCGCAACGCCGTGTCCGAGCTGCTTGCCCGCCTGCCGGCGGAGTTTTCGCGATGGGACTCCCTTGCGCAGGACCAGCATATCGAGATCCAGACGCTGATGTCGGGATACCTGCTTTCATCGCAAGGGGACAGGATGCTCTTGGCCCATTCCGTCGAGGGGCGCTTCCCATTCCTCGATCATGAACTCGTGAGGCTCGCGAATTCGCTTCCGGCCGCCTACAAGCTGCGCGTGCTCGATGAAAAGCATGTTCTGAAGCGTGTGGCGCAACCGATTGTGCCGTCGGAAATCGTCACTCGCAAGAAGCAGCCCTACCGGGCCCCCAACGCGCTTTGCTTCGTCGCCGATGGCGCTCCGGCCTATATTCGCGAAGCACTTTCGGAGGCGGCGCTGCGCGAGGCAAACGTCTTCGATCCTAAGTCGGTTGCCCGTCTCCTGAGCAAGTGCCAGGCCAGCGCCGGCGGCGCCGACCTGTCCAACTCCGACAATATGGCGCTGGTCGGGGTGCTGTCGACGCAGCTTCTTCATGAGCAATTTATCGCGAGCCGACCAAGTGGAGCTCGCACGCTCAAGCTCAGCGTCGATATCGACCGCGAGCATCGCGCAGAGGTGCTCGCATGATGCATGGCGCCGTACCGCTCCTGCACGACTATCTCATCCACTCTGCCAGCCGGCTCGGCGGGAAGGTGGCCCTGGTGTGCGGTAATCAACGTGTCACCTACGGCGATCTCGATATGCGGTCGAACGCCATAGCGCATCATTTGAGCCAGGCCGGAATCGCGCGCGGCGATCGGGTGGTGATCTTCGCCGACAACACTGTCGAGGCCGTCGTCGCTTTCTGGGCCGTGCTCAAGGCCAACGCCGTGGTGTGCATCGTCAATCCACTCACCAAAAGCGACAAGCTTGGTTATCTGCTCAACGATTGCCGCCCGACGGCACTGATCACCGACAACCACCTGCATTCGATTTTCAGGGAGCCGGCGCGGAATTGCCCATCGTTGCGCTGCATGATCGTCTCCGGGCCGATCGAACGCGACGACCTGCAAGAACTGCCGCATGCTGTGCGCTGGGAAACTGCGGTCGCGGCAGCCCGCAGCACGCCGCCCGCGCGCCGCTGCATCGATATCGATCTTGCTGCAATCATTTATACGTCCGGCTCGACGGGCGAGCCCAAGGGCGTGATGCTGACGCACCGAAACATGGTTGCCGCGTGCGCCTCGATTTCCTCATACCTGGCGCTTGCTGAAGACGAGGTGATCCTCAACGTCCTGCCGCTCGCCTTCGACTACGGCCTGTACCAGATGATCATGGCATTCGGCGCGGGCGCCCGGCTGGTGCTTGAACGCTCGTTCGCCTTCCCCGCGCAGATCCTTGGGCTGATCAAGCAAGAAAGGGTGACGGGCTTTCCCGGCGTACCGACCATCTTCGCCGCACTCGGGGAGCTCAAGTCTCTCAGGGATCAGGATTTTTCGAGTATTCGCTATGTCACGAACACTGCGGCCGCTCTGCCGCTCAAGCACATTCTCCTGCTTCAGGAGCTATTTTCTCGTGCCCGTATCTATTCGATGTACGGCCTTACCGAATGCAAGCGCTGTACCTACCTGCCGCCGGAGGATCTCGAGCGAAAGCCGTTGAGCGTCGGGATCGCCATCCCCAATACGGAAATGTGGATTGTCGACGAGCATGACAGGCGGGTCGGCCACGGTGTCGTTGGCCAGCTCGTCATCCGCGGAGCGACGGTGATGAAGGGTTACTGGGGCAAGCCGGAGGCGACGGCCAGGAAGCTCAAGCCCGGACCGCTGCCGGGCGAGCAGGTCCTGTACACCGGCGATTACTGCCGGATGGACGCCGAGGGCTACCTCTACTTTGTCGGTCGCGGCGACGAGATCATAAAATCGCGGGGCGAGAAGATAGCGCCGAAGGAGGTGGAAAACGTGTTGATGGAGATTGCGGGCGTACGGGAAGCCGCGGTCATCGGCGTTCCGGACGAGTTGCTTGGACAAGCAGTGAAGGCATTTGTCGTGATGGAGCAAGGAAGCATGATCGGTGAAAAGCAGTTGCAGAAAGAGTGCCAGAGACGACTGGAAAACTTCATGGTTCCAAAGTCGATCGTCATCGTACCCAGTCTGCCGATGACCGACACGGGCAAACTCAAAAAAACCGCCCTGTCATGAGTCGGTATCAGGGCGAAGTTGATCAGCATTCATTTTTTGTACCGGAGGCGAAATCAATGTTGTCTACCAAGGATAGAACCGATACCTGCAGCGATCAAATTCGCGCTTTCCTGGCGTCGAATTTCTATATAGCCGATCCAGAGAGCCTGGAGAGCGACACCTCGCTTCTCGACCAAGGCATCGTGGACTCGACGGGGGTGCTCGAGGTTATCGGCTTCATCGAGGAGACCTTCGGCATCACGGTCGAAGACAGCGAGCTGCTGCCCGAGAATCTCGATTCCATCGAGGGAATTGCGCAATATGTCATGCGCAAGAGAAACTGATTTGCCGACATCTCGCGCAACTCTGTTTCAAGTCCCCGACCGTTTCCGGTTGCGACAGCGCGTCTAGGCCTGTCGCGACGGCGGTGCTTACGCCTGCGCCTTCGTATGCCCCACAACCACCCTGCCCTCGCCGGCCTGGTTGGTGACTGCCCGGATACTCTCATAAGCCTTGGAACGCTCGAGCAAACTCATGACCTGCCGGTCCTGGCCAAGCCCAACCTCGAAAAGCAGGATGCCTCCGCGCCGCAAATAACGCGGCGCGTCCTTGAGCACTCGCATATGGATGCTCAGACCGTAGGGTCCGGCTGCGAACGCTTCACGCGGCTCGAGCTCGACCAAATGCGAACGATCGCCCTCGAGCCGTTTTTCCGAAATATAGGGCGGGTTGCAAACGATCACGTCGATCGTGCCGTCAAGCTCCAAGCCGGAGAAGGCGCCGAACAAGTCGCCCTGAAGCACCGTTACCCGCTCCTCCATATCAAGATGGGTGACGTTGCGGCGCGCGACCTCCACGCATCCGTCGGTAAGATCGCTTGCCCACACGCGCGCGGTGGGAGCGTGGTGCGCGATGGCGCACGCCAGATTGCCCGCCCCACAGCACATGTCGACAACGCGAGGCACCGGCAAGTTCAGTTGGCTCAGAACATCGAGAGCGGCGTTGCCGAGCAGTTCCGTTTCCGGCCGAGGAACAAGCGCACCGGGCGAGACCAGCAGCTGCAATCCCATGAAGGTGCTGCGGCCCCTGCCGTAGGCGTCGGCAACATTGATCTCTTCGCTCACGACACTCGCCTCCCCGTTTTAGCCGGCGTTGGTGGCCGACAATTGCGTTCCGATGAAGTGTATCTCAAAACCGTTTAACTCTCGATCGACAAAATCAAAACCCATCCGTCCCCAGACGCTTCGACGCCTTGATGCTACAAAGATGACCATAAGCTTCTGCGCTGTGTCATGATTAGGAATATCTCCTTACCAGACCCGGTTATCCCCAGCCTGGCGAGCCAGTTGCCGAATTCTCAGCCTGGCGTCACGATTTTGCTACATTTTAATCAAAGAAGGCACATATGTAAGCAATTCGTAATGTTCCAGCAGCGAAGGGCGGAGCTGCTGCTTCCCGGAAGGTTAAAGTTTGTCCCTCATCGAAAGAACCGACGAGATTGCGCGGCAATTTCGCGTCAAAGAGCGCATATCATGAAGTCAACCAAAGGGCGCTCGCTCGATCTACGATCCGCGATGTTCGGCTGTGTGCACGGCCTCGTTGGCGTAGGCGTTTTCTCCGCATTGATAAATATCCTCGCCTTGACCGGCTCCGTCTACATGCTCCAGGTCTACGATCGCGTGCTGCCTTCGCAGAGCGTGCCGACTCTTGTCGGATTTACAGTCGGGATGCTGGGACTTTACGCGGCCTACGGGCTCCTCGATTTCGTGAGGCTTCGCCTGTTGGTCCGCATCGGCAGCCGCCTGCATAGAAATCTGCAGCAAAAGGCGTTCGCAGCCTCGCTTTCCCTGCCCCTCGTTGCCGGGCCGGATGCGAACCGGGTACATCCGCTTCGTGATCTGGACCAGCTACGTGGCTTTCTTTCCGGACTGGGGCCGACAGTCTTATTCGACGCTCCCTGGATACCATTTTATATGGTGGTCATCTATCTGCTGCACCCTGCGCTTGGCGTGCTGGCAACGCTCGGCGCATGCGCCGTTGTGCTTTTGACGGTGGCTGCGGAGATCATCGGCCGCAAACCTGCGGCTCGTGCGTCTGAAACACTCGTTGCGCAGCGGCTTCTGGCCGATTCCGGCCGCCGCAACGCAGAGGTTGTTCAGGCTATGGGCCTGTCCGCCCCGCTTAGCCGGCGCTGGAACGAGGTCAGTCATCTTTATCTGAAGAACCAGGAACGGCTCTCCGACGTCGTTGGCGCAGCGAGCTCACTGTCGAAGACGCTCCGAATGGCCTTGCAATCATGCGTGCTGGGGCTTGGTGCCTACCTCGTGATCGGGGGCGAGGCCTCGCCGGGTGTGATCATAGCGTCGTCCATATTGCTGGGCCGCTCACTGGCGCCGGTCGATGTGGCGATCGCAAATTGGAGAGGGTTTCTGGCAACCCGCAAAAGCTATTCCGAGCTGGCGGCAGCGCTGGATGCTTTTGATAGCCAGCAAGAGCCAATGGAACTGCCACGCCCAAAGGCGGAGCTTGCGGTCGAGGAATTGACGGTCGCGCCACCAAGTCTGCAGAAGCCAACAATCTTCAATGTAAGCTTCCGCTTGGCGAGGGGCGCAGGGTTGGCGGTCGTCGGCCCGAGCGGCTCCGGCAAGACCACGCTCGTGCGCGCTTTGGTCGGGGCATGGAAGCCGCTTCGAGGAACGGTAAGATTGGACGGCGCCTCGCTCGATCAGTGGAATTCAGAGCTGCTCGGCATTCATATTGGCTACCTGCCGCAGGACGTTGAGCTGTTCGACGGCACGATCGCCGACAACATTTCAAGGTTCGGCGGCAAAAGCGACGCAAGGGGCGTGTTGGCAGCTGCCAAAGCTGCGGGCGTGGACAAGATGATCATGCGTCTTCCGCAGGGTTTTCAAACACGCATCGGAGAAGGCGGCGCAGCCCTGTCGGCTGGGCAGAGGCAGCTCGTCGGACTTGCCAGGGCACTTTACGGTGATCCATTCCTCGTCGTTCTTGACGAACCAAATTCCAATCTGGATGCAGACGGCGATGCTGCTTTGGCCGGCGCGATCCTGGCAGTGCGTCAGCGCGGCGGTATCGTGATCGTCGTTGCGCATCGCCCCTCCGCTCTCGTCAACATCGATCAGGTACTCGTCCTGTCGAACGGGATGCTCCATTCGTTCGGTTCGCGCGAAGACGTTCTGGCAAATGTGATCCGGCCCTTCCCGCGTCCGGACAAGCCAAACATTGTCGTTCCGCTGCAGCACGGTGCAAGCGGGCATGCGTGAGGTATTGCTTAGTGTCTAACGTGACCATGTCGTCATATGCTGCGGTCGCTGGCGAAGGCCAGCCGACCGGGGCGAAGCCAGAGCCGGATGGCATTCGAGCCAATTTACCCTGGGGCAATCTGCTCCGGAGCCTGGCAGAACATTCTCGTTCCGCTGCACAGAGGTGCAGCCGGGCATATGTGAGGTATCGCTCTACTGTTACCGTGTCGCCATACGCCGCGCCCGGTGGCGAAAGCCGTTCGTTGGAAACGAAGCCGGATCCGGATGGCATCCGGGCCAATCTGCTCTTGGGCTTGGCAACCAGCTTGCTGTTGATCTTTGGCGGAGGGCTGTGGTTGGGATTGACCAAGATTGCCGGCGCGGTGATTGCGCCTGCAACTGTGGTGGTCGAAAGCAACATAAAAAAAGTCCAGCATCAAACCGGCGGCACCATCGGCGGAATCTTCGCGCAGGACGGCGATCACGTGAAGGCCGGCGACGTGTTGGTCAGGCTGGACAACACATTGACCCGAGCAAACCTGCAGATAATCACCGAGGACCTCAATCGAGCCACCATTCGTCTGGCCCGGCTGGAAGCCGAGCGCCAGGGTCTGCCGGAAATGCAGATCCCGCCTGGCCTTCGGGTTCAAATGGGTGACCCGCAAGTGGCGGCGCTTGTCAGTGGCGAACGTGCCTTGTTCGAAAGCCGTGCTGCGGCGCTGGCTGGCCAGAAGGCACAATTGCAAAGCCGCGCTAAGCAGCTGGAACGTCAGATCGATGGCCTCAAATCGCAGCAGTCTGCGACGGATGAGTCTCTGGATCTGCTGACCAAGAACCTTGCTGACGTCGAATCTCTCTACGCAAAGAAGTTGGTCTCCAAGGAGAGGTTGAGCACTGTCAGCCTGGAGAAGACCCGGACTCGCGGCGAATCGGGACGCCTTGTCGCAGCGATAGCAGAGGTACAAGCTCACATCAGTGAAACGGACCTGCAGGTGCTTCAGCTCGACGAACAAATGCGGAGCGACGTGACCAACGAACTTCGCGAAACGGAAGCCAAGCAGACCGAACTCAGTGAGCGCAAGGTGGTGGCCGAAGACGAGCTCGGCAGGACAGACATTCGCGCCCCGCAATCAGGCACGGTACAAGAATCCTCGGTCCACACCGTCGGAGGCGTGATTGGCGCCGGAGAGGTGCTCATGATGATTGTGCCCGATTCCGACAACCTTGTCGTAGACGCTTCCATTCCTCCGTCGCGCATTGATGAGATCCATCCCGGACAGCAGGTGTCGATCCGCTTTCCGGCGTTCGACGCCGGCACTACACCGGCTTGCGAAGGCTCGGTCAACCGCGTCTCCGCAGATCTGATCAAGGATCAGCAACGTCAGCTTTCCTATTTTTCGGCGCGCATCGATGTCGAGAACGAAGCGACCTGCCTGACAGGAGAGAAAATCCTCAAACCGGGCATGCCCGCCGAAGTCCATATAAGAACCGACGAGCGCAGTGTCTGGTCCTACTTGATGAAACCTCTTACCGACCAATTTTCCAGAGCTTTCAGGCAGTAAGCGGCTGCCAACCCAGTGGCGGCCGCTTGGCTCGAGGCGCAGCCGATCTATCGGATCGCCGCGCTCTCGAGAGCGCTGCTGAACTTTACCTCGATCGTGTCTCCCGGCATGACCTCGGTGTCTTCTTGGGCCGGCTGTTTCCGCCATTCTTCGCCGACCCTGCGAACGATCGTGACCTCGGCTTGGATCGTCTCACCGGCAACCGGCAACGGCAGGGCGGCAGCTCCCGTGGGCTGCAACTTCTGGCTGGCGGCGCGAAGTCTTGCATTGATGTCGGCAAGACGCACATTGGTATCTTTCAACTCAGTCAGCAGACCTATCCTTCTTTGGTTGTCATTGCGTTCGTGCTGTCTGGCAAAATCAGCCTGCTGACGTCGTGCTCTCATAAGTTCAACCGACGTTTCGAGTGCCCGGCTGGAAGAGAGTACCAAAGCGCGCCGGACGTCGGCGAGCCGGTTATTGGTGAGATTTCCGGACTCAAACGCTTTCCTTACGCGCGCCAGCTCGTCTTCGTCCGCCTTCACGCCATCCGCTTCGGCCTGCTCGCGTTTGAGCAAGGTCTCGGTTTGTGCAGCGGCATCCTTGCCACTTTTATCGAGAAAGCTCTGCTCTTGGTGGAAGTTGTCCAACGAGAGCTTCAGCCCTTCTGCTTCGGCCTGGGCGATCGCCGATGCAAAAACTGCCGGCAAGGGCGATCCTTGTGGTGGCTGCATGTCGAAGCTCGATTTGCCCTGAAGTTCGGCGCGAATGCGGGCGCTGTGATAGTAGTCTCTCGTGTATTCCCCCCAAAGCGATTCGTAATCGCGCCGCAGATCCACCGGATCGGGGCCAACCTGGTTTGCCCGGGACCGCAAAAGGCTGAAACCACCTGACACGGCAATCGCCTGCCGCACGGTCATCAGCGGCCGGTAGGCCTGCTGTCCGGGAGTGAGCACATCCCCTGTCACATAGATCGGCCGATATTCTGCGACCACGGCGGTCACGTCTGTCGGCTTGATGACGATCATTTGCTCCCGCCCGTCAGGCAGACGATGGTGGAATATCTTGGTTGGCAGGATCGTCTGCATGCGTGTTTGCAGTTCGGCCGGGCTTAGGCCGCCCACCGAAACCATCCCGACTTCGGGAAGCGCGATCGTGCCGTCCATCTGGACCACGGCACGTTGCGTTCGCTCCGGGATGGAGGCAATTCCTATCTCGACGGTGTCGCCGGCGGAAAGTCGATAGGCGACCTGCGCTTCCGCTGCAGCGGCCGTATCCATGGCAGCCAGCATGCCGAGCACGACAAGAAGGATTCGGTTAACAAGGACCATTGGTGACAATCTCCTTCTGGTTCGAATCCAGCGACAACTGCGGAGCCAATCCACCCAGGCGAAAGCTCATGTCATGTAACCCATCTCATGGCGCACCCGGCCTTCGCTGAGGCGTCCCTGCCACCATCCGATGGTCCGCTCCAACCCTTCGCGCAGGCTGGTCTGGGCGCGCCATCCAGTCTTGCTTTCGAGGAGCGAAGAATCAGCCAGCAAGGCACGCACCTCTGAATTCTGCGGCCGCAGGCGGCGCTCGTCGCGGTGAATTGGTTTCTTGCAGCCACTCAACTCGACCACCAGATCCAATATGTCCGAGATCGTCACGGCGCGCTGGCTTCCGGCATTGTAGGCATGGCCAAATTCGAGCTCGGCCGAACCTGCGGTCAAAAACGCCGCCGCAGTGTCTTCCACGAAAGTAAGATCGCGGATCGGGCTGGTGTCTCCCACCATGATCGCCGAGCATTTCTTGTCGAGAGCCTGACGTATGATGGTCGGTACGATGGCCCGCTCGCTCTGGCGTGGGCCATACGTATTGAAGGGCCGCATGATGACCACGGGGACGTCGAACGATCTGGCGTACGACTCCGCCATCATGTCCGCACCGATCTTGGATGCCGAATATGGTGACTGTCCCTGCAACGGGTGTGATTCGCTGATGGGCATTGTCAGCGCGGTGCCATAAACCTCGCTTGTCGAGGTGTGCACCACCCGCTCCGTCTCCCATTGCCGCGCCGCTTCGAGGACGTTGACCGTGCCCAGGATGTTGGTTTCTACATAGGACTGGGCCGCGGCATACGAATATGGGATCGCGATCAGTGCGGCGAGATGAAACACCACCGCCTGGCCACGCACGATCCGGTTAAGGAACGCGCTGTCACGAACATCACCGCGGATGAGGTTCAGCTGGCTTCGAATGGTGTCCGGCAAATCGTCCAGCCAGCCGTGGCTGTCGAACGAATTGTAGAGAGCCAGCGCAGTGACGTCCGCGCCGCTACGGACGAGTGCTTCGGTGAGATGCGACCCGATGAACCCATCGGCACCGGTAACCAGAACTTTCCTGCCCTTGTATGCCATGACCCAAGCGTTCCCCCTATGACGTGAGGCACTGACTTTGCAAATCCACGAGAGCGCGGGTATTCCACCTGCTCTCACGTTCCGATCGGCGGCGGCGAAACGACGCCAAGCACCGCCAGCAAGCCGCGCACCATCCAGACGACATCAGAGACGATCGTGCGCTGCGGATAATAGGAAAGGTCGAGCCTGGCCTTGGCAGGAAACAGAACCTGGCGGTAGAACAATAGCGGGTCCACGGATCGCGGATAAAAATGCGCTTCATTCCGGAAGAGAACCTGGGCCGGACCCAACAAGCCTGGCTTGTATTGTAAAATGTCCTCAAAGCCCCCACGAAAACAATCGGCAAAGGCAAGGCTCTCCGGGCGTGGACCGATGATTGCCATCTCGCCTCTGAAGACATTCCATAGCTGCGGCAGCTCGTCGAATTTGGTGGCGGCGAGGAACCGCCCGATTGGCGTCATGCGGCTGTCATCGGCCATGGTCAGCGCCAGGCCACCGGGATCGCATCGCACTCTGAATTTGCGGAATTTGTACATGCGGAATGGGCGAGCACCGGCCCCGACGCGGGTCTGCGTAAAGAAGATTGGCCGACCGCCTTCCAGCAGCAGCGCCAGGGCAATCAGCAGCATCAGCGGAGCGAAGACGATCGCCGCGGCTGCAGCAATGACGAGATCGATTGCTCGTCTCACAGCCCCATGGGCGGCGCTCGAGACGTTAGGCCGGTGAATGGCTAGGTCCAGGGCATTCATGCGGCTGTTCCTGTCTGAGCGCAGTTATTGACCGCCGCGGCAAGAGCGACCACTACCGTTTCGACCAAAGGTGCGGTGATCTGCGGATGCAGCGGTACAGTGAGTTCGCGCTGGGCGAAATCTTCCGTGCGCGGTAAATGAGTACCGGGAATGAGCTCACGATAGAGCGTCATCTGGTGCACCGGCGGGTAGTGGATAGTGGTTTGTATCCCTTGCGCGCGCAGTGCGTCGATGACGTCTTGCCTGTCGGCGTAACGCGGCAAAAGGATAGGCATGATGTGGTAGGCCGACGTCCGCGGCTCGTGGAACGGGATGGTCACGGCCGGGCAATGCTTCGCGATGAGACGGCGATACAGCATCACCAGGATACGCCTGATCTCATTCCACTCCTGCAGATTTTGCAGCTGGACCAATCCGATCGCAGCCCGCAATTCATCCATGCGATAATTGAATCCGAGCATGGTGACATCATACTGCGGGGTGCGGCTGTTCAGCCTTTGACGTGTCCCGGTGGTCATCCCATGTCCACGCGCCTGGCGGATCGTCTCGAGCAGACCGGCATCCCTGGCAATCACCGCCCCGCCTTCCGCCGTGGTCATGTTCTTGTTGCCGTAGAAGCTGAAGGCGGCCGCGGCACCAAATGTCCCCACCTCCTTCAGGCCGGGCGCATGCGCCGCGTCCTCGACGATATGCAGCCCACGGGCACGGGCGAACTTCTGCCATTGTTCCCGATCGGCGAGGTAGCCGGCGAAATGGACGAGAATGACTGCCTTGGTGCGGGCCGTGCATTTCGCTTCGGCTTCCGCGATGGACATCAGCGGCACATCGACCGACTCGATGTCGACGAAAACGGGGGTCGCACCAACATAGAGGACCGCATTTGCGGTCGCCACGAAAGTCAAGGATGGGACCAGCACCTCGTCGCCCGGGCCGATACCAAGTGCGTGCAAAATGAGATGAAGCGCTGCGGTACAAGAACTGACCGCGACGCAATCCTCCGCACCATGCACGTCGGCAAAGGCTTGTTCGAAGGCTCGTACCTGCTCCCCCATGGTCAGCCAGCCGCTGTCGATGACCTTGGTCAAAGCAGTCTTCTCCGGCACACCCAAGATCGGGGCACTGACCAAGAGCATCACAACCTCCTAGACTGATAACTGTGGGAACCGCGCTGGTGACTTCATCATGCAGCCGTCGCAGTGACCTCGATCGAGGCCGACTGGTCTTCCCAGGAAATGGTCTGTGCGTTCTGAAAGTCGTCGACGCGCCCGATATCGAGCCAGAGACCTTCATGCTTGTACACGTGCACGGTTGTGCCGTTCTGCATCATCTGGAGCATCAGGTCGTCGAACCCAAAGGGTATGCCGGACGGGATGAACTGCAGAACGTCTGGATTCATGCAGTAAATCCCCATGCTGACCAGATGCGACAGCGTCGGTTTCTCGCGAAAGGTCTGCACGGTATTGTCGACTTCGTCGATGACGCCGAAATCCATCTTGATCAGGCGACAGGCTGTTGCGATCGTCACTGGATCGGTGTGCTTACGGTGCGCTGCTACAAATCGACTGAGGCTTAGATCCGTAAGGACATCGCCATTGAGAACGATGAATGGCTCCGTCAGTTCGTCCCTGATCAAAGACAATGGCCCGATGGTGCCCAGCGGCTCCATCTCCTGCGTGTATCGAATTTTCAGGTTCCACTGCGAGCCATCTCCACACACGGTGCGGATCAAGTGGCCGAGATACCCGGTTGTAATATAGACTTCCTGAATACCGTTGCGTCGCAACCATTTCAGAAGCATCTCGAGAACCGGCCGTGCACCAATCGGCATGAGCGGCTTCGGCAAGATCGAAGTGAAGGGGCGGAGGCGTGTTCCCATTCCACCACATTGAATCACCGCTTTCATCCTGGTCCTCCCTTGTTCATTCGGCCTGAACGCCATCGTCACGGGCCGGTTATCCTACCCTGGTCAGCACCCGGGAAACGCGTTCTTGTCCCCTCAGAAGAACCGGTGAGATTTCCCGTAGAAGACCGGTGAGATTTCCCCACCGATCCCTGATCCGGACATTGCATCTGGATGGTATGTGGCCGTCGGGGTGGATGTCGTCGTGCATTCGAATGGTAACAATTCAGCCGTTTTGCTGTTCTATACCTACAGACCTATCGCAGTGCTGAACGACCAGCCGGTCTGTCAGCTTTCCAAGAGGTCAGAACACATGTTCGACGACGTTCGGCGGGTTTCGCTCACAAGGGGCAAAAAAAGAGGAGCGTTTCCCGTCATTTAAGATTATATTAGAAATCTGGCGTTTGCGGCGTTGGGGTGCCGCGGCGTCGGCTGGATGAATCGACGAGTGAATGGCTACGACTTTCAGGCCCATCACCGTTCAATCCATTCAGATACGCGTTGGGGTAGTTCAATGTATCGAATCGTCATCGCCGACGATCACGGCTTGTATCGTCGTGGCTTGCGATTGGCACTGACCGCAGGCATTCCAGGTGTGGAGATATTTGAAGCGTCTTGTTTCGACGCGGTGCTCAGTTTGCTGGCAGAGCAATCGTTCGTGGATCTTGCGATCCTGGACCTGAATATGCCGGGCCTGTTCAATCAGGAGGTGCTCGGCGGGATCCTGTCCGCCTATCCGGACACGCGATTTGCGATCGTTTCCGGAAACGATTCACGCTCGGAAATACTCACGGCTCTTTCGATCGGGCTTCATGGCTACATCGTAAAGTCGCAGACGGACGAAGAGGTCGTTTTGGCTGTCAATGAAATCCTCTCCGGCCGCATCTATGTTCCTGCACTTCTGTCACGCCCGGGTGCAACGCAAACAACCCACGCGCATACACACTCCGAGAAAGGCCCACAGCGACGTACCACAGGCCTCAACCTTGGCAGGCTGACCTCGAGGCAAAAGGAAGTCCTCAAGCTGATGGCGGAAGGCTATTCAAACAAGGAAATTGCTCGCGACCTGGAAATCGCAGAGGCGACCACGAAAATCCACGCTGCTGCGGTCCTGCGTGAGTTGGGGGTACGCAATCGGACAGAAGCTGCCGTTATGCTGAAGACATGGCTTTCGAGACATGCCAGCTAGAGCGCCGCGCGTCCTTTTGGACATGCAAACGGCGCCCAAGGTTTCATGCATATACTGCATATACCGAAACTGCGCTGCGGCCTTTGGCCAACGACATCCCTGGAAAAGAACCTAAGCGCATCTCCAAGGCCATTCAGCGCGACGCGTCTTTTAGGTATCTGCTTTTCGATCGGAGCACTGCACTAGGATCCGATTTCCTTGCGTGATAGCCGCAGCGAATACCGCAACCCGTGGTCAGTTATTTCCAGTTTGGGAGAGTGACCGACAAGCGGCGCTCCATCTACTCCGATTATCATGGAACCGAAGCCATGACGGACTACGCTCGAGGTCCGCCGCCGTCCCGATTCCACCCACTCGAACACGATCTCACTGCCTGTGTCTTCAGGTGCAAATGTCCAGCTTACGTCGATCCGGCCTTTTGGATCGCCAAGCGCTCCATATTTCATGGAATTGGTGGCAAGCTCGTGGACGATCATTGCAAAACTCTCGGCGGCGCCTCCCGACATCACCACGGAAGGACCGCTGACCGATATGGCGCGTGTTCCCATATATGGTTGCAACTCTTGAGCAACGAGATCGTTTAGCGCCCCCGATACGCTGCCGTTGCGTGAAAGAAGCAGATGGGTTGCCTCGAGCGCGCGTATCCGGTCGATCAGCATTTCCTTGTATTTGGCAACATTGTTTCCAGGAACATCGACCATTTTCACGAGCGCCGTGATCACCGCGAAAACGTTGCCGAACCTGTGGCGTTGTTCGAGCATAATGCGCTCCCGCTTCTTTGCCGCGGCGCGCAGCAGCGTGGTTTGTCGTCTCTCGCTCAGGTCGGCAGCCACTCCAAGCCGCTGTCCTCCATCACCCTGTCTTTCCTCCCTTCCGCGCAGGGCAACCCAGCGGATATGCCCGTCCGGTCGACGGACGCGTATCTCAACATCGTAATTCATGACCGATGATGCGGACTTTCTCGATGCCGCCAGCTTTGGCCAGTCCGCCGGATGAACGACAGCTGATAGTTCCTCCAAACTGCGGCTATTGGCCTGGGCCAAGCCGAGAACGTCCCAGAACGTGTCCGAGCCTGTGACTGTCCCGTCTTTAAGGTCGATCCGCCACGTGGCCAAGCGTCCAGCAGACAGAGCGAGGTCTAGCCATTCCTTCTGAGCCCGAAGCGCTTCGTGAACAGCTCGTCGTTCCGAAATATCGTCGACCACCACGAAGATGCTCTCCGAGAGTCCCCCCTCGGGCACGGACGAAGAAAGCGTTAGCCTGGCCCAGAATGCCGTACCGTCCTTTCTTAAAAGACGGACCTCCGAGACGAACGAAGCAATGTCGTTGCCTAGGCCCGCCAACAATTGCGCCAAGGTGTCCCGGTCGTTCGGGTGGGCGAGCGTATCGAGCTGCAATTGGGCAAGCTCCTCCTCCTTGTACCCGGTCATCTCACAAAGGCGTCTGTTGGATTGCAGCAACTCACCTTTCTCGTTGGTGTTCGCGAATCCCATGGCAGCACGTTCGAAGGCCCAACGATAGCGGCTTTCGGTCGCCTCGACGGCAGCGAGCCTGGCCTCCGCGACTTCCAGCAGCTCACGCAAGTCCTGCCGCAGGCGATGGAACGTCATGGCAATCACCCCACCCGAAACCAGAAGCAGGATTGCGCGTGCCCAATCGCCATTTGAAATCTGATCGTATCCTCGCGCCCAAAGGCCGACCGCCACCATCAGAATGGTCGCAGCGAGCGCAGGCACACGATCTTCGAGATAAGCGATAATAATAATAGCCGGAACAAATTCCAGAAAACTGGCGCCTTGCCCAATATAGGCTGACGATTTTATTTCAAATATCAGTGTGGCAGCTAGTACGGATGCAGAGGCAATATGAGTTAGCAATCTGCCCGACGGTTTCGAATTCGACCTGCGCGACTGCGAGCTCATGGACACAGACTACAACCTTCTGACTAGCCCGTCGAGACTAGAGCAAAAAACGTACAGCTTAGTACCACTGCCGGATTGCCATACCGCTATCATAGCGCGCATTTTATCGGATGCAGCAGGGGCTATGAGCTGCCTTAGAACTGTCAGATCATATTGAGTTTTCAAGGTGGTGATGAACACGTTATCCGTCAGCGCATAGAAGACTAGAATCCATCTAAACATAAAAGGCTATCCGAATCCCGAATACTTATTTTCGGGCGTGTGTGAAACTTTGGGTTAGGGGTAGAAAATGAATCTGATCGATAGACATGTTGATGCTTCTTCGGGCGGTAGGTACATTGCTACGAGGACCAAGTACGATTTTGACGCGCGGAATACGCGACCCTCTTCTGGTCACCTTCCCGATCGCGCATCGGATCCATTGGACGCACGGCTTGGGGAACCAAAAGGCCGCAGTCTGGAATCCATAACCGGCGTGCTTGATCGCATTGGCTGTGGCTATCTCGTGCTGAATCGCGAAAGAAAAGTAGTCGAGTGGAACGCAGCCGCCCAAACCACGCTTGAGCGCCAGGGCGAAGCGGCTGACACGGCGAGCGGGCTTACGGCCGCACTAAGGCGGCTGATCGCGAATGTTCCGGGCCAATTCCTGCCGGGCTCGTTATCCTGGGTGGTAATCCGCAGCAGGGGCGACCGGCCGGTGATATTGAACGAGAACGGAGTTATTGCTCCCGACGGAACGAGCATCGTGGCGTTGCTGGACCGGGACAACAGGTCGGGGCCAAATCCTCGCACGTTGCAAAGAATGTTTGGCTTGACGAGCGCAGAAACGCACCTCGCCTTGCGTTTGGCTCAGGGCGACGCACCTTTGGAGATCGCTCGCAGCTGGCGTCTCAGCCGCACCACGATCCGTTCCCAGCTTGCCTCGCTGTTCGCCAAGACCGAAACGAAACGCCAGGCGGAACTGGTGGCCCTTCTTGGGCGTATTTCGGTCCTGCCATAAGGGCCGGCCACTTAAATGCAATCGCCGGACGTCGGCGTCCGCCCGGGATCCAGACGACGCAATTTGGAGTGTCATGATTTGGCAGGTCGTGCATCGCGTTGCGCGGTTCGTGGCACCGACGTCGCCTGAACTCCACCAGGTTCGATGCGCTGACGTAAATATCGGAAGCTGGAATCTCGGACCGGCAATTCGGTACTGTCGAACGGAATTCGAAAGGCGACAAGTTGGACAACGATCTATGCAGCGAGTCTGTCCTTGCCGCAACGGAGAAGGTGGAAATCGCCCGATCGCGTTCGGATCAAGCGGTGAAGAGACTTGCACGGACAGGACCGATCGTCGTCACCGGCGCAGCAGGTTTCATTGGTTTTCACGTGGCCTCGCGGCTTTTGCGTCTGGGTGTCAAAGTCGTGGGCGTCGACAATTTCACACCCTATTACGATCTGCGGCTCAAGGAAGCGCGGTTTGCACGCCTCTGTAGCGAGGCGGAGTTCACGCCGATACGAATGGATCTGGCGGATGCCGCGCGCGTTCAGTTGCTGTTTTCAAACGTTCGCCCCTCACACTTTGTCCATCTCGCGGCTCAGGCCGGCGTGCGTCATTCAATTGTTGACCCGCACGCCTACGTGCAATCGAACATAGTGGGGTTTCTAAACGTCCTTGAGGGCTGCCGGCATTACGGCGTCAGTCATCTCGTCTACGCCTCCTCGAGCTCCGTCTACGGCTTAAATCGAACCATACCGTTTTCCGAGCACCACGGCGCCGATCATCCCGTCAGCTTCTACGCCGCCACCAAGCGTTCGAATGAATTCATGGCGCATTCCTACAGCCATTTGTTCGACCTGCCCGTGACGGGACTGCGCTTCTTTACCGTTTATGGCCCCTGGGGCAGGCCCGACATGGCAGTCTATTTGTTCACGCGCGCGATCATCGAGGGCAAGCCAATCGAAGTAGCCAATGCCGGCCGCGTCTGGCGAGACTTCACCTATATCGACGATATCGCTGAGGGCGTGGTTCGGGCACTCGCTGCACCGCCGCGGCCCGATCCGAATTGGGACCCTTGCACCGCCGACCCTGCTACAAGTTCCGCGCCGTGTCGCGTCTACAATATCGGCAACGACCGGCCCGAGGAAATCAACCGACTGATTTCGATCATCGAGACCGCCCTTGACAGCCGGGCGCTTCGCGTGGATGTGCCGTTGCCGCCTGGCGACGTTCTGGAGACGCGCGCCGACGTCAGCGATCTCCGCAAGGCCGTCGGCTTCGCCCCGGCGACACCGCTTGAGGACGGAGTGCAACGCTTTGTCGAATGGTACCGGGACTTTCATGGAACGGATGACGCGGTCAGCATACGGCAACAAACGTCGGTGAATGATGAGGCCACAGTGTAGGCCGCGCCTTGTCGGGCAACGATCTGCCACTCGGCAAATTTGAGATTTCGCATTTTTTTCGGACAGAGAATAAAGCGAGTGTCGGCCCCAAAGCCGCCCCCGCCAGCCTCTATCCGACACAATCTTGGACTCGAAATTCCTGAACGCTGATGCCGTCGAGTATCGGGCGCGATAACATCAGATCAGCGCAGGAACCAATGAGGCGGCTGGCCTTCGACTGCGCGCGTTCTGAGCGACGCCAGCGCAAAGATCAGCCCAGGGATAATTTTCAGCCGTTTGCTGATATAAATCGACATCGCCACATTCCAAATCGCCAACGCAAGCGCGAGGCCCACTGCGGCGCCCGGCGCGCCGTAGAGCGCAATTCCTGCGGCACAGCCCATGATGCTGGCCGCGGCGCCGGCGATCATGGTTGCGGCTGCCGCCCATTCGTTTCCAGTCATCATCAAGAGGAGCATCTGGGGTCCGCATAGCGCGACAAAGACATATCCGAGAATGAGTATCCGCGCGACGGGTGCCGCTGTACTGAAATCTCCGCCGAACCAGCTCAACAGAGGTTCAATAATCGCAAGCATCGGGATGGCCATCGCTATGGCGCCGCCAGAGGAAAGTAGGGCGGCCCGTGAAAACAGCTGCTGCAGAGCCATCCGATCGCCTCGGGCATGAAGGGCGGCCGCTGTCGGCGCAAACATCGTCGAGACAGCGACCAGGGAAAGGCTCACAAGCAATGCGACGTTCAATCCCAAGGCGAAAATGCCCGCTTCGCGAATGTGATGCGTCCAGCCCAGCACCATGACCCCGGCCCGGCTGATGAAAACATCGAGCCCGGCCATGAGCATCATTGGCGGAACCGCGGACCACCATTCCCGCGACTCGTCGCCTGGCTGAACCTGCCGCAAGCCGGGCGGCTGAAATTTTGCCGCCATGATGAACACCAGGCCGACCGTGATGGCTGAACTTGCCAGCACCGCCTGCATCACCAGGGGTGCGTTGGGGGTCCATGATCCGGATAAGACCGCCATTCCCAGCAACGTCAACAATAGGCCGTCGCGCACGATGCGTTCCGGCATGAGGGCCGAGACACCGCCGCCGAAAGCACGAACAAGTGTTGCGCCCAACGCGTAGGCGGTGACCAAAGGCACTGCTGCCATGCCTAGCAGCTGGCTGGTTTGAAGCTCCTTGTGAGAAGAATCCGAAAAGAACAAGACCAAGGCGGCGCCAATGATGCCGAATAGTGTCGCTGCCGCCAGCGACCTTTGCAGAGCAAACCTGATTACCCCGTGTACCAGGTCAAGCCGCCCTTTGGCACTGTAGGCGGAGACGAAACGCAGCAAGGATACATGGAACCCAAGCGTTGCAAGATAGGCAAGCACCGAGGTCCAGGCCAGAACATAGGAGTAGATGCCATAGCTGGTGGAGCCAACGATGCGCGCAATCAATAACTGCGCCAAGCTGGTCAAGCCCGCACCCCCGATATAGACCAAAAGAGCGAAGATGCTGGCATAGCCGAGACCCCGGCCCGTGTCCTCCTCGTGCGGCAAAACCATATTTGCTGGAGCAACGGAGGCCGCAGGGAAGCGGGCGAGCTTCGGATCGCTGCAATCGTCGATGTCTCTTGCGCCGGCGGGCCCAGCTCCGGTCTGCGAACTCTTCGATATTATCTTCCGCTCGACAGACTGACTGCCGCGACGGTCGTTACGCGGAAGCCCGCATGTGACACTCATGATGTTCTCTCGAGCAAGAGATCTGCGCTGTCCCCAAACCGATAGCCAGCGTGTTTCTGTAGATTGACGTGCGTGAGAACGCTGCCTACGGGGACCTGAGCCGTCTCGTCCTCCGTCAGCAGCTGCAGAACACCGCGCGCGATGCTGCGACGCGTTCTGCCCCAGCGAACGGCGAACAGAACCGCGTCAGCCCAGCCCGTCAGTAGCCTGGCCTCAGGTCCTCCAAGTCCCAGCGGTCCATTTATAATGACGACGCTGTAGATTGAGCGCAGCTCATCTGTGACCAGGGATCCGTCGATCATGGACAGCTGCGGCAGCAGATCCTCTGATGGTGCCAGCGCCATGAAGTCGATTCCAATTTCAGGCATTCCCGTGACCGCGTCGTGCAGGGGACAACGGTCGTTCATATAGTCTCCAAAGGATTTATGCGGCCGGAGCGCGCCGAATTCGTTCAGGAACTCGTTCGTGAGGCGGGCCCCCGTGCTGTCAAGATCGAGAAAAAGCACTCGTCCCCCAAGTCGGGTAGCTGCCAACGCCAAGCTCCATGCAAGCTCGGTCTTGCCATCATGCCGGATACTGGACGTTACGAGGATGACGTGCGAAGCGCGGCCCCTCGCCTTGTTGAGTGTCACGGTGACGAGGAGGGAAGTGATGGCTCGGCTGTAGCTGGACTTTCGTTGGCCAAGAACCAGCTGCTGAAGTCGTTTCGCGTGTATTGTGGGCGCTTCCGGTATCAGCCCCAGGCATGGGACCCTGAGCGCGGCTTCAGCTTCGGCCTCGCCGCACAAGGTCTGATTGAGGCGGCTGCGGACCATCACGAAGATCCCGCCAATGAGACCAAACACGATCATGCCGGGCGGAATAAGGAAGATGGGCGGCAGGGTTTTTGGATTCGTCGGCGGCCACGCCGCTGAAAGGATCGAGACTCCGGGCAAGGGGGTTGCGATACGCTGCACCAGATCCTGTTGTTGCGTGAGTAGCTGGTTGTATCGCTGCGTCAAGATGCTGACCTGCGGCTCGAGCGCACGCAAGCCGGAAAGCCGGCCGGCTGTGTCGGCCACCACCGCATCAAGCACATTCTTGCGCCCCTCCAGAGCCGCAATCTGGGCACGGTAGATGTTCGCCTCCGCAGCAATGCGATCAGTGCCTTGTTCGATCTCGCGGTTGATTGCAGTACTCAGGCCCGCATCCGCATTGTCGTTGGCTTGGCGAGCCGCCATGTCGGCCAGTACCGGTGACCCGATCGCTTCGGCGAGCGTCGCGACCGATGCTCCTTCCTTTCGCAAAGCCTCGATGTGTTGAAGGCGAGATTCCGTTGCGGAGAGATCCGCCTTCGACAAAGATATCTGCTGGCTGAGCTCGGCTGTCTCCTTGGCAGCGTTGTCCGCCGCACCTTGATCGACCGCGCCATGGCTCAGCCGATACTTTTCCAGGCGGTCGGTTGCTTTCGCCAAGTCGCTTTGTACGACCGGTAGGCTAGCGACGATCGAGGCGAGTTCCAGTCTGTCTGACGCCCTGCGCTTCTGTGCGAGATCGTCGATGTATACTTGGACGAACGTATTGGCCACAAGGGCGGCTCGCGCCGGATCGTTGTCGGTGAAGCCGACCGTGATCACTCTTGATCGCAGTTCCTGTCCAACCCTCATGCCCTTCCGTAATGCCTTGAGTTCGTCTTCATCGGCGGCCGCCGGCTTGCCCTGCGGCCAAATGCTTTCCAGCAGACCGGCTGCGAAGGTGCGTATGTTCTGCAAGTCGCCGCCGGCCGGAGCGGGGCGTGAATTTCCGGTTACGACATCCCCTTGCTCAGCAATGTTACCAACCTCCGTCTTGCGCAGGGCTGCCACCACGCGACGCAGATGCCCCTGCGAAGAGAGCATGGTTAAGTGGTCATCAATGCTCGCATCCAGCATCTCCTGCGCAGAATCTGCGCCTCCGGGAGCCGCATTCCTGCCAGGAGCATCGACAATCACCTGTGCGGTCGACTCGAACAGGACGGGACGCGCAAAACCCGCAAGCCCAGCCAACACACCGCCCAAAATCACCATTGCAAGCAGGAACCATTTTCTCCTCGCGACGGTAATAAGGAGTTGATGGAAGGGGGTCTGCGCGTCGATCTGTTCGCGCAGGAATGGCCTCATGCGCGGGTTGATCTCGCGCGTCGGCACGTGCATTTCAGTGGCGCGCGGAAGGTGAATGCGGCTGACTATGGAACCTTCCATCTTATACTCCTGTCAGTTCGAGCACTGTAGACATGCCCGTTGCCGGCCCTGGGGGCCGCCCGGCCTCGTTGCGCCAGGCCTGGAACATCAATGCGGGCCACAAATCACGAGAATGGTCCTGTCT
Source organism: Mesorhizobium sp. M0778 (assembly GCF_040320105.1). NCBI lineage: Bacteria > Pseudomonadati > Pseudomonadota > Alphaproteobacteria > Hyphomicrobiales > Phyllobacteriaceae > Mesorhizobium > Mesorhizobium sp. M0778. Next base: position 51,957 of record NZ_JAMYPA010000016.1, read on the forward strand.
TCCGTCAAGGTGGTCGCGCCAGCACATCGCGACCTTCGCAAAGTCGAAGATCCCATCTCCGGAGAGGCGCATATCGGCGACCAGATCGCTGGCCCAGTCGCGCAACGGGCCTCTCAGCCAGACCGCTATGGGAACATCGAAACCCTGCTTCGGCCGGTCGATCAGCCGTTGCGGAAGATAGCGGCTCAGCAACTGACGAAGTATCCACTTGCCTTTGCCATTGCGAACCTTCGCATGTGCGGGCAGCCGCCAAGCGAATTCGACAACCCGATGGTCGAGAAGCGGGCACCGGCCCTCGAGGCTGTTGGCCATGCTGGCACGGTCCAACTTCACCAGTATATCGTCGGGCAGGTAGCCGGCCATGTCGTCGTACAAGAGACGGGACAGCAGGCCATCAAGCCGGGGTGACTCTTGAATTGATGTGGACGGCTTGTGGAGTGTGAGGCTCTCGGTCGATACTCCGGTCAGCCGTTGATACAATTCGTCCTCATCTGCTGCGGCGAGCAGCCGAGCGAGGCGGTGCAGCCGATCGCTCCGCAGCGCGAGCCGTGCACTCGCCGAAAGCGGCAGCTTGCTGACGAGATCGTAGCGCGCCGCACGGGCCAGCAATTCGACCCCTGCAGCAAGCGTGTGACGCAGCGGCGACGGCAGCGCATGCTGTCGTTTCAACCGCGCCGCCATGAAGTGGCGGGCGTAACCGGCGAAGCATTCATCGCCACCGTCGCCTGACAGGGCCACGGTAACATGCTGGCGGGCGAGCCGCGCCACCAGCAAAGTTGGTATCTGCGATTCGTCGGCGAACGGCTCGTCCCAGATCTGCGGCAATTCTGGAATGACCTCGCGCGCAGCGGCGGCCGAAAGGTGTAGTTCAGTATGATTGGTGCCCAGATGCCGCGCAACCTCCGCGGCGTGGGGAGCCTCATCAAACCCGCCTTCTCCGAAAGCAATCGTGAATGTGCGCACCGGCTTCGGCGACTGAGCCTGCATCAGCGCCACAACGGCGGAGCTGTCGATGCCACCAGACAGAAAGGCACCCAGCGGCACATCGGCTACCATGCGTTCCCGAACGGCAAGTCGCAGCAGGTCGTCGAGTTCGTCGGTCAGTTCTTCGTCGGTGCCGGCGATTGGATTCAGTCGACCGTTCGCGGCGACTTCAGGCAGCGACCACCAGTGTCGGACGCGTTGCGAAAGGGATGCGGCACTGCGCGCCTCGGCAAAATCTGCCGCCGTCACAGACAGAACCGAGCTAGGAGGTAACTTGAATACGCCTTGCCAGATGCAACTGTTACCCGGCACCCATCCCTTCGAAAGCATCGTCGCAGCCGCGTCGAGATCGAGCTCCTGACAGAACCCTGGAAAACGATTGATCGCCTTCAACTCGGAGGCAAAAACAAGCGCATCGCGTGTTGCAGCAACATAGAGCGGCTTTTTGCCCATTCGGTCGCGGGCGAGATGGAGGGTCCTGGTCTTCAGATCCCACAATCCAAATGCGAACATGCCAGCGAGGCGCGTCAGTGCGGTGTCGAGACCCCAACTCTCGATTGCGCACAGCATGACTTCGGTATCGCTGGCGCCACGGAACCGATGGCCAGCGCCTTCAAGTTCGCGGCGCAGATCGCGGAAATTGTAGATCTCGCCGTTGAACGTAATGGCATATCGGCCACTTGCCGAATGCATTGGTTGGCGTCCCGCCTCCGATAGATCGACGATAGCCAAACGCCTGTGGCCGAAGGCGATGCCGGCTTCACGGTTGACCCAGAAGCCTTCACCATCAGGCCCGCGATGACGAAGGCCCGTCGTCATCTGCCCTATGGCCGTGAGCGGCCTGGCACTGGCTGCATCGGGTGCAAGGAGAATTCCGGCAATCCCACACATGCCATCACCTCCGGTCGCTCGAGGTTGCCGAAACCGTTTGCGGCGTTCCGGCAACAAGGCAAATGGTCAGCGCAAACCACACGATTGGATGGCGGATGATCAGATGTGGCATCCCGAAGATAACGATCGACACGACGAGCACGAACAGGGCATCGAGCTTTGCACGCCATGCGCATAAAGCCGCCGCGCCGACAATCCAGGCCAGGGCTAGGACCGCAATCAAACCACCTTGAGTGTATAGATCGAGAATCGTGTTGTGAGCCTCGAAAGGCCGGGGCAGAAACTGGCTGTAGGAAATGGGCGGGCGCTCCAGATGCGGCCCAGGACCAAGGCCCAGGGATCCTGACGTCAGGCCCTTGCCCAATGCATCTCCCCAGAGATGGAGGCGAAGTGCGGCGGTTTCGGCGGTTGCGTCGCCGCCCTTGTCCTTGGTGAGACTTAAGGCGAACTGTTCGACGCTGCCCGCTTCCGTGAGAATGTAGGGCGTCATCGACAAGGCCAACGGAAGGAAGCCAATCATCAACAGGAGGGTAACTTGCCGGGAAAAGCTGGCCTTGCCGTCACCGGTTGCGAGCCATGTCCGAACCCGCAGCCCAAGAAATATCAAGCAGGCCAGGACCGTCGTGTACAGATAGGTATCACTCTTCGTCAGCCTTCCGATATAGATGGTCAGGATAAGGCTGCTGAGCCCGGCCAATCTCGCCCACGGATTGCTTGTGGTCGTCGCAAGATGCAAGGCGAATGGGCCAAAGAGTGCACAATAGAGCGCGAGCTGGTTCGGGTTCTCGGACCAGCCGCGGAAGCGATCCCAGTACCACGGATCGACGCCGGATTGGTGGATCCAACCCCATCCAAGTGCCAGCTGAACAATAAAGCCTGCATTCGCGATCGCGACCACCCACCAGGCAGTACTGCGCAGATGACGATCAGCCTCGGGCTCCGCGGCGGCTAGGCAGGTGACGCAGATCAGCAGCAGGTAGGCTATCATATCGTGCATCACCACCGACAGGTACAGCACCGTGGTCAGATAGCCGACGATGGTGCCAATCCCCAGAGCAAGCGTCATGATCAGCCAGAAGCCCGCGACACGGATCAGGGCGGGCCTGACTACCAAATGACCGCCGGCGAGCACTCGGCCGATCGACAGCATGATCCAAAGCGCGAGAAACAGCTCGCCATAGCCGAGTGGCACTCCCGGAATGGTGAGCTGCGCCGCATAGGACATCGCAACGCCGCAGGCGAGCAACGCGTCGCGGATCATCGGCGCGCTCCACCCAATGCGCGGTTTGCAGCAGCCTCTTCAAGCAACGCGGGCGACGCCGGTCGAGCGAAGCCGCCATGGGATTTGGCGCTAAGGACATTGTCGTAGAGATCGCAATATTGCTCGACCACCCAGGGCAGCGAGAACTGCGTCCGGACCAGCTCGACAGAGCGAGCGCCCATGGTCCTTCCTTTCCGGCGGTCGGACAAGAGGTCTATAATTCGAGATGCAAGGCTGTTCGGATCGTGCGGTGGGACGAGATGGCCGTTCCATCCGTCTTCGACCACCTCATTGCAGCCAGGCATCCTTGAGGCGACGATAGGCAATCCTGCAAGCCCTGCCTCCAGCAGGACGCGCGGAATCCCTTCGCGATATTGTGTCGGAAAGGCGAACAGATCGGCCATGCCAAGCAGGGCAGGAACGTCGCGTCGTGGGCCCAAGGCGATGACATGGGGCGCATGTCGATCAATCTCCGCCTTGTCCACCGCAAATGGGCCCTCGGATTCCAATGGCCCGACAAGCACGAAACGGGCATCGGGCCTTTCAGCCAAAATGCGAGGGACTGCCTTGAGGAGTGTCGGGATGCCTTTCTGGCGAGTTAGCCGGCCGACAAAAATTACGATCTCGGCGGATTGGAGCCCAAGCTCCTCGCGCATTTTCATCGCCGACGGGGCAAGATGCCTTGCCATGGCGAACGCATCGACATCGATTCCAGAACTGCGGATCACTCGTCCGCTGCCACGTATGATCAGTCGGTAGCGTTCAAAGAATGACTGATCGTCCCGATTTTGGAACACCGTAGCGGCCGTCCATAAGGACGAAAGCCATTGCAGTCCGCAAAAGATTGGGCGCAGGGCCAGGGCGCGCGGTTCCAGGGACGAGAACGTCCAGCCCAGACCGTTGATTGTGCGCACGACTGGAACGCTCCCGCGCACCGCAAGTGGCGTCACCAGGTTGGGCTTGGTGTCGAAGCTTTGGATAATATCCGGCCGGAGTTCCGCCATCAGCTTTCGAATGGTTTTGATGGCGGCCCATTCCCCGCTGCTGCTGGAAAAGCGGTCGAAACCGTAGCTGCGATGCGGAATGCCATGCCGCAGGAATGCGGCTTCACCGCCGCTCGAAACCGCAGTAACCTGGAATCCCTTCTCTCGCAGCGACATCAGGAAGGGGATTCGCAGGGCGTGATCCTCGCCTCCAACACACACGAGGTGCGGATTCATCCTGCGTCTCCTGACCGTTCGCCGTAGCCCGATCGCGCGAAGTGGCCGGCCGTTGAATTTGCTTTCATAGTGTTGGTTTCGTTACCCATCACGCCCAAGGTCACGGTAGGGGCAGGCCTTGCCACTGTCCTCGTCTGTTTGAATGACACACACCGTGTCCCGGAAACGGATCGCCGTGCCCAGCCGGTTCAGGTAGCCGCGCGTTGCATCAAAAAGGTCGGCACTGCCCAGATGCCCGAGCACGGAGTGGTCTGTTGACAAACGGCTCGCGCTCCGCGGCACTTTCCTGTCTTGGTGCTGGTTGCCGTCGGAATGCCGCCTAATTTGCGCGGCTAGCTCATCCTCTGGATGCGCGAAGTTTGACCACGCGGGAGATGATCGCCCGTGCCTCCGATGCTAGCAGGATCGGAATGCCGTCGCGTACCGGGTAGGCAAGTCCTGCGCTCTTCGATACGAGTTCGTCGCGATCCCCATCCCAGGCAAGTGAGCCTTTGGTCACTGGGCATACTAACCGTTTCAACAACTCAGGATTGAAAGAGGCATTCTCTTCGGCTCGCCTATCCGCATCCATCTGCTATTCCTTTCTCGGCTCCGACGCGAGCGTCTTTCGCACAAAAGCCATCACCCGACGTTCGAGTCATTTCTGTAAATCGTAGAGTTCCGGCAAGTGTCATAAGCCTTGCAAACTGCACTTTCACGGTAGGTGCAGGCTTGGCCACCTGTCGTCGTCTGTTTGAATGAATTGACATTGGACGGAGCTGCGTGGCGGCGAAGTTGGAGGTGAGGTGTTGAACGGACAATGGGTAAGCACGATCGGAGACAACCGTGATAGGTGGCCGGAAGGTTTCGTTATTGAAGACCGCTCGCGGTTAATGCTCTCGAGCCAGTGTTTGACCGTTCCGGCCAGTCAATACGGGCGACGAAATCGTAAACCGGACCGCCGGGTACTCCCCAATTGCTTGACCAGACCACCTGTGAACCGTCTGGGGACGGCGAGGCGTGGGTCTCACTCCAGTAGTCGAATGGAGCGTTCTTCGTCTGCACAACACGTCGAACCTCTCCGCTGCCGTCGATGCGCAGCGCGATGACTTCCCGCGCATACGGCGCCCAATTCGGATATTTCGATACTTCGTCCGGGTCGCCGGAATAGCTAAGGAACACCCAACCCGGCCTGTCCAGTGACCTGAGCGATGCATGCTGTGCTTCGCCATATCTCATCAGCGAGGTGACTTTCCCATCTGACAGCCTTCGCTTGATCACCTGGAATATGTCCGGATCGGATTTACTGATCCCCACATAGATTTCGCTGCCGTCGGCATCGACCGTCATGTCCCCATGGCCAGGCCGATGATGCTCGGTCCATTTTTGGCGCAGAACGCCGTCAACCGAAAAGATGAACGTCTGTTCAGTTTCGTCTTTTAGGTACTGAATGCATAAGATGTTGACGCCTAGCGGCGAGATTGAGCAGGCGCTGTTGGTCCCGACAAGCTGTGCGAGATCGATTTCCGGAAACTTCCGCCGCTGTTTGAGATCGTAGGCAAAGACGACCGCTTTGCCGTCCCCGCGAACCGCGCGCACGGCTATACGGCTGCCGTCACGGCTCGGATTCCCTTTATAAGGGCCGAACTGGAGATCGCTACTGTCAGTCGAAACAAACAGGACCTCCTCATGATTGGTGCGTGGCGCCCACGTCGAGATTTTCCGACCACCGACGCAGATCATCAGGTCGGGATCGCGAGGGTGCCATTCGCATTCGATCGATCGAACACGGCGAAAAAGCGGAGCGTAGGTGCGCCCATCCAGGAAGCATAAGCCGCCGCAGCCGTTGCTGATGACAAGAAGGCTCTGATCCGAATTCCAGGCCTGAGCGCTCGAATAGCGGTGGCTGCAATATTTGCTCCCGCATGCGACGCCGGCGCCGAGGATTCCGGGTTTGGTTATTCGCGTGAAAGTTGTGCCAAATGCCGCATCCTTCGCCGGGTGCAGGTAATCAGGCAGGTCCATGGCCACCGGCGCGACGAACTTTGTCGATGCCACATCCTCTTCACTCACCGCTCCGCGCAGATCTATGGATGTCGCGCTGGCAGCTAGCGTCAACGCCAAGACAATTTGGTAGCGAAAAAAGCGCATGTCGTGTCAACTCACGCGGTTCCGTCTCAATAGTTCGATTTCCGTTTTTATTGGATACCTTCTTCTCGACGCTTCAAAACCGTATCTCTCTAAGCTTCAACCCTTTTAAATTTCGCCCGCGCCGCGCCAAACTTGTCAATTACTCCACGCGCTATTATTTCGGTGGCGGCAGCGAGCCCGTCCGAATCTAAGCTTTCAACGCAAGTTGTCGGTACCGGGAACGATCCAAGTTGTTCCTCGATAAGATTAACGTGGTCGATATGATCAAGACTGCTCTGCAGATCAACTTCGAGGAACTTCTGAATGATGCCGAGATTACGCCGGCGTTCCCTCAACCGCGCCTCTAGAATCTCTCGTGGCGCCTGCAATCGGACAAGCAGGTCCGGTTTGGGTAGAAGCTCGAGGGCGCACGACACCCTTTCACGATCCGTTATGCCGCTGAACAAAACCAGCGAGCACACGAATTGCACCATACCCTGGTCAAAAATTGAGATCGTGTCCTTGGACGCTATTGCCGCGCGCCAGGCTTGTAGAAGAGCTTCAAGATGCCAGTTCAGACGAGCCGCCCACAGCTCATTCTTGGGTGGAAGGATCTTAAGCACTTCTGCACCGAGAGAACGCTGTCCAATCCACTTTGAATGCAAGCCGGAGACTAGTTTGAAGGCGGCTCTTCTAACCGGGTGTCGACGGTCGCCGGTCTGCAAAACCACAGAGTAGCCCTGAGCTCGCAGAACGTGCACCAGCTCGCACGCCAACGTCGTCTTACCAGCACCGGACGGCCCAAATAGCTCCAAGATCATCTTTCAATCCAGACTGAGGGAAGCCTTCCGGCAGTGATGTTATGTCCATTTGCTGAAGCGAACGCCCATCTCTTCCCGGGATGTCTAGCCGACGAGCCAGGAATTCGCGCCATCCGTATGAATGACGGTGTGGTCACGTTAGGATATCGACGAAGGCCATAATCGTGAACGGAAGGAGTGCGTTTCGGTCACTATCCTTCCCGATTGCCTTCCATCCGTTTGCCGTTCCGTCCCCGACAGGGCTGTGCAGTAGCCCAATGCCCCAGCGCACCTCCACGGGGCTCAGTAGTCATAAGTTCGGCATGTCTCATCCGTTCGGGGGATGCGAGATACCCAGCCATCTGGAAACCTTACCTCTGCGATGGCCCCACCCAGAACTGATCTTTTGCCGCCTCTATCGCCAATAGAACAGCTTGGTGGGGCATCCAATGAATATGTTGGACAAAAAATCTTCGATTCCATCTCAGGAGAAATCGTATGAAAGCGGGCAGATGAGCGAGGACCTCAAGTCATATCCGTCAGCAGGGGCTACAGCCGCTATGCCTACTAGTTACGACGCCGAAGTCGCGGCCGCGGCCTATGATCTCCCAACAAAGCAGAGATATCAGGATCCGAGCTTTGCGAGCTGGTACCTGGACGGATATGCAGGCCGCTTGAAGCTGTCTACAATTGCATCCTACGTCATTGCGCGACGGGAGCAGCGCTGCATCGCCAAGGCGCTGGAGAGGTGCAGCCCGCCTCCATCTCAGGTGCTCGATATCCCATGCGGAACCGGGAAGCTGGCTGGCGTGCTGGGCCGGCATGATTGTCAGGTGCTGGCTGCAGACATTTCAATGGAAATGATGGCCCTGGCTAAGTCAGCATATGAAGGTCAGCCCGGATTTCGGGGATTCATCCGATGTGACGTGACGCAACTGCCGTTCGCCGACGAAAGCTTTGACACGGTGGTCTGTCTTCGCCTCATCCATCTTATCCCGCCACATCTCAGGCGCGACATTATCATGGAGCTCGCGCGCGTTGCCAGCCGCCGTCTGATCGTATCCTACGGCGTTGGCACCCGCCTCCAGAGAATGCGACTAAGGCTGCGGAAGATAATCACCGGAAGGCTGTCGGCGCCTCATCCCGTCAATCTTAACGTTGCACGACAGGATTTCGCAGAGGCGGGGCTCGAACTGGTACGCTCTTTCAGCGTCCTCCGGTTCCTGTCCTGCGAGCAGCTGTTCGTACTTGAGAAGGTAAAGGCGTGGCCTGCCGCCGGTTTGCAGCCTTTGCGTTAGCACTGGCATTGCGGATCAAGCCGCTGATGGGTGTCAAAAGCTGAAACGGCGACGGGAGGTGGCTGTGGAACCGGCAGGCAAGGCCATTCCGGCGCGCATGGCATCACTCGACCTGCTGCGCTTGGCCGCAGCCCTCGCGGTCGTGCTCTATCATTATCTTTTTGGCGGCGCGATCGCCGGAAGTCTCGATGTGGAATATCCTGCCGCAGCACCTTACGCCATCTATGGCTATCTCGGCGTCAATCTGTTTTTCCTGATCAGCGGTTTCGTCATCGCGTGGTCGGCCGAAGGTCGAACCTGGCAGGAATTCGCGGTCGCCCGCTTCGCCCGGCTTTATCCCGGATTCCTCGTCTGCATGACCGCAACTTTTGTTGTTCTCGTCGTCGCCAAAGACCAGCGTTTTCCGACCGATATTGCGACCTATGTAGCCAATCTCTCTATGTTCGCCCGCCTCTTCGGCAGACCATCCATGGATGGGGCCTACTGGTCGATCATGCTCGAGATCCTGTTCTACGGCTGGGTTGCAGTGCTGATCTTTGCGGGTGCCTTTCAGCGCTGGAAAATACCTATCGCTGCCATCTGGCTCGCAATTTCGGCAAGCAACGAGTTCTTCTTTGAGAACGCGGTGATACGCATTCTCTTTATTACAAACTATGCGCCTTTGTTTGCCGCCGGCATCCTCGCGGAAGACATCGTTGCAAGGGGCCGTTCGCCGGCTGCGTTCCTGCTTCTTGCCGTCGCATTCCTGGTGTCTTGCCAGACTATAATCTTCTCTCACCACTGGATGCATGAGCACTTTGGCGCTGCCATTTCGTATCCTGCTCTCCTCGCTGCCAATATAGTGGTCTACGGAGTCTTCTCTGGCGCGATACTGCTCCGCTCCGTGATTGCTCCATCCAAGGTTGTCATGATGCTCGGAGGATTGACTTATCCACTGTATCTTTTGCATCAGTATATTGGCTACATCTCGCTTAACGCGCTGGCGCCGCATGTCGGAAAGAACGCCGCATTCTTCGTTGTATTTGCCGGGATTCTTCTTGCCTCTTTTCTCGTCTGGCGCTTCATCGAGACGCCGGTACGCAAGCCGCTCGTTCGCGCTCTGGTGTCTGGGATATATCGCCTTGCACCAGCGTCGCAGCCAATCCGGCCAACCTCGTCCGCACGAACATCGTGATCAGAAGCGCTCGGCGGGTGTGCCAGAAAGATTCGCGTTAATCGCGAAACACCGGGGTATCCGGGCTTGGCACGCTGTACGGCACACTGGATGTGTCCCGCTTCCGGTTTCATTGACGGCTCAGCCGATTCCCCAGCACCCCGCACGACGAGGCTTCAAGAGCAGCGAAGCGCACTCCAAATAGCGCACGCCAGGTCCGGCATATGGCGCAAGACTCTCTTGCGACCTGGCACCGCATCGAAGGGCTTATCGGGGAGAAGGTCGCACTGTGTGTATCAACTTACGATCAAAGTTTCTCTCACGGGGTGCCGGTATGTGATTTGGCGCTAATATACGCAGTCTGTAGGTAGGGCGCTGTCGAAACAGAAAAAGGAATATTGGATGACAACTCTGCATTACACGTCAGGTGGATCGGGCACGGAAATTGCTCAAGCCGGATTCAATCTGGCTGACGTTTCATCCGTTGACCAACTCAATGCGCTGCCGGACGGTATGAAAGGCATGGTCTATCTGAACGAAACCGACGGAGTAACCTCCTCCTTTGTCGACAAGGTCACGCCCTTCATCGGTAATCCAAAGCTGTTCGGATTCTTCCTGGTTGACGAGCCGGATCCCACCGGCCAATGGGGTACCTACGCCTCTGCCGCAAATCTGAAGGCAGAATCCGACTGGATTCATTCCAATGTGCCGGATGCCAAGACCTATATCACGATGATGAGCCTGGGGACGTCGGCGAATCCAGATTTTTCGAACACCTACAATCCCGCCAGTACGGGTATCGATTACTACGGCGTGGATGTCTATCCTGTCCGCACGGATGGCGCGGTCGACTACAACATGATCGACAAATTCGTCGCCGCCGCTCAGGCATCGGGCATCCCGACGAGCCAGATCATTCCAGGCTACCAGACGTTTGGAGGTGGCGACTATAACACCGACATGGGTGGCAAATATGTCGTGCCCACCGCCACCCAGATGGAAACCATGATGGACCACTGGGCCAAGCTGGTTCCGTCACCCGCCTTCGACTACGCATACGCCTGGGGTTCGCAGCGAGGCGACACAGCGTTGGAGAGCTCTTCGGAACTGCAGGCCGTTTTCCGGGAACACAATCTCAACACTGGAGGGACTGCTCCTTCCGAAGCCGCGGCTACTGATCCCAGTTCTACGGCGAGCATCCCTTCCGAAGCCACCACCGGCGATAGCGCCTCGACTGCCACGGCTCCGTCCGAGGCCACCCCCAACGATAGCGCCTCGACTGCCACCGCCCCGTCCGAGGCCACCCCCAGCGATAGCGCCTCGACTGCCACGGCCCCGTCCGAGGCCACCACCGGCGATAGCGCCTCGACTGCCCCTGCCGAGGCCACCACCGGCGATGGCACCCCGACTGCCACGGCCCCGTCCGAGGCTACCCCCAGCGACAGCACCTCGACTGCCACGGCCCCGTCCGGGGCCACCCCCAGCGACAGCACCTCGACTGCCACCGCCCCTTCCGGGGCCATCACCGGCGATAGCAGCTCGACTGCGACTGCCCCTGCCGAGACCACTACCGGCGATAGCAATCATAGCAAGACCGCGCTTTCGCACCTCCTCGCTGGCAATAGCAGTTGGACCGACACCGCCGCCTCCACAAGCGATGGTAGTGATAGCAAGACCGCGCTTTCGCATCTCCTCGCCGGCAATGGCCGTTCGACTGATACCGCCGCTTCCAGCGCCACCACAAGCGATGGCAGTCATGGCAAGACCGCGCTTTCGCCCTTCCTCGCCAGCGACGGCAGTTCGACTGCTACCGCCGCTTCGGGCACCACCACCAGCGATGGCAGTCATGGCAAGACCGCGCTTTCGCACCTCCTCGCCGGCAATGGCAGTTCGACTGATACCACCGCTTCCGGCGCCACCATCAGCGATAGCAGTCATGGCAAGACCGCGCTTTCGCACCTCCTCGCTGGCAATGGCAGTTCGACTGATACCGCCGCTTCCGGCGCCACCACAAGCGATGGCAGTGATAGCAAGACCGCGCTTTCGCACCTCCTTGCCAGCGACGGCAGTTCGACTGACACCACCCACGATAATGCCGGCGACAAGGTAAGCGAGGGCAGCAGCGTTGACCGCATATTGGCTGCGTTGAACCATTCTCTTTCGGCCGGCTCGGAGCTTCTCCCGACCAACGACCCGTCCGACACAACGGCAACCAGCCTGGTTCGCCACGGGTTCGCGCAGACCGTCCAGCCCGATGAAAATGTCGGCGCCCAGGCAAAAAATGGCGCCGCCGAGATCATGTCCGGCCACGGAGGCAACGACGCCTTCGACTTCAGCAAGCTCCAGGACAAGCTCCACCTCGATCAACCCGCTCTTACCGAGCTTAAGTCGGGCGGGCTTTCATTGCATGCTTCCTCTGCTGATACGGCCGCCGATGATGGTTCCCACCACATCATCTTTGACAGTACAACCGGATCGCTCTCTATCGACAGCGATGAAGTCGGCGGCGCAGCTCAAGCGCAGCTCGCTACCCATTTCCCGTGGCAGCATCAGTCTTTGTGATCTGAAAACCCGGAGTGGCGGACCTTCAAATGGAGTCGGGTCCGCCGCTCCGTCTTTGTTCAATTGCGCCACGGAAGCTTGGCCAAGGGAAGATAAGATACCGGCGGACATCGGAGAGATCGAAGTTGGTCGGCATCATCACCAATGCGAATTTCGGATTCGCAACACTAAGCGGTCTCGGCAATTTTCAGCACGGCGTCGATCTCGGCCATCACCGCTGCCGGCAGCGGCCCTCTTTCCAGCGCACCGAGATTGTCCGCGACCTGCTCGGGCCGCGTGAAGCCGGGAACCGGCAAGGCGATTGCCGACTTGGCGAGGATCCAGCCGAGCGCACCCTGCGCAAGCGTGCGTCCGCCCGAGGTGAGCAGGTCGCGGATTGCCGAGAGCCTTGACAGATACTGCGGGTTGGCGGCGCCATCCCTGAAAAACACCATCCAATCGGCATTCCCGCCGCGCACGTCATCGGTGGGCAGCCTCATGGCCGGCGTGTATTTGCCGGTGAGCAGTCCCATTGCCAGCGGCAGCCGGCTGAACGAGACGAGGTGCTCGCGCGCCGCAACGGCCATCAGCTCGTTGGCCGGGGTAAACACATTGAAGTCGTTCTCTACGGCGACGAAACCCTCGCGCGGCGCGTAGGCAGCAAGCCGTTCGCAGTGATCGGTGCTCCAGCCGAAGCCGCCTATCTTGCCCTCCTGGCCCAACAGGTCGAGCGTATCGAACACCTCACCGGCGCGTTCGATCGGATATTCGTTGATGTGTAGCAGCACGACGTCGATAAAATCGCGCTGCAGGCGCTGCCGCGAATTGTCGATCGATGTCCGGATCGCCGCGGCAGAGGCATCCTCGGGAGCGATCTTGCGCGTTTCGGGATCGCCGAAATAGCCGACCTTGGTGACGATGACGGCTTCGTCCCTGCCCTTCAACGCCCGCCCGAGGATTAGTTCGGCATTGCCGGCGCCATAGGCGGCAGCCGTGTCGAACACCCGCGCGCCGATGTCATAGGCCATCGCCAGCGCGGCTTGCGACCTGATATCGTCGACCTCGCCATAGATTGTCGCCGTGTCGCGCCAGCGCGCGGCGCCACCCGCCGCCCAGGTGCCGATCCCGATGCGCGGCACCGATCGGCCATCCCAAAGCTCCATCATCTCCATGCCCGTTTCCTCAACGGCGCAGGCTGGCGTGGCGGGCACGCTCGCGGATCTCATCGGGGGAAATGCCGGCATCCACCAGTGTGCTGTCCGGGGCCTGCTTCAAGCTCGCAAGCGTCTGGCGATAGGCAATCCAGCGGGTGAAACGGTATCGAAGTTCATACAACATGGTCGTCTCCTTTGGCGCGCAGAATGCCCGCGCGCCTGGGTTGATCGAAAGCGCAAAGCATCTGCGCGAATCGCATGCTCGATCGAAAAGATGGCGCTCGCTTCTTGGCCAGCCGAGGCGCTTATCCCTGTCCCGTCAGGCAAGATTATCCAACGCCTCCAATTCCTGCATACTTGCGCGCGATGCCCGCTTCGCGCTACAGCCACGGTCGCAAGGAGTTTTTCATTTCTGCAAAATGGATATTGGCTGGGACGATCTGAGGTTGTTTCTCGACGTTGCGCGGCTGGGTGGCTTGAGCGCAGCGACGGGAACCACGCGCCTCAGCGCAGCCACCCTTGGACGACGCGTCACCGCGCTCGAAAAGCAGATTGGCGAACCGCTGTTCGTGCGCCAGCAGACCGGCTACCGGCTGACCCCGGTCGGGGAAGAACTGCTGCGGCGCGCCGAAGACGTCGAGGTAGCAATGCAGTCGCTGACCCGCTGGCGCGAGGGAAACCTGCCCGACCGCATTGTCCGCGTCTCGGCTGGGCCATGGACCTCGGCCTTCGTTTCCGCCCATATCGGCGAGATCTGGACGGTCGATGATGGCATAAGGGTGGAACTCGTCACCACCACCGACCGGGTCGACATCGGCCGCCGCGCCGCCGACATCGGCATCCGCAGCGAGCGCCCGACCGAGCAGTGGCTGGCCGGCCGTCTGAGCGGCAAGGTCGCCCACGCCATTTATTCCGGACGCCACCTGATCAACGGCATCGCCGCCGGATTGTTCGTCGGCGTCACCGGCGAAGGGGCAAACATTGCCTCGGCGCGCTGGCTGCAAGCCCACCACGGCGACCGCATCGCCGTTCGCGGCAACAACACCCATTCGGTGCGCGAACTGGTAGCCGCCGGCGCCGGCCTTTCGATCTTTCCGTGCTTCGTCGGTGACAGTGATCCGCGGCTGGTTCGCGTCGCTCAGCCTATCCCCGAACTCGAAACCGACCAATGGATCGTCACCCATCACGAGGAACGTCACTCGCCGCCGGTACGAAAAGTCGCCGACCGGATTGTCGCCTTGATGCGGGCGCACCAGCCGCTGTTTCGTGGCGAGACGCCGTTCCGGTAAGCCTCAGGTGTCGATCGGCCGCAGTGGATCAAGAATACTTTGGTGGGCCGGACGAGATGCCGCTGCCGTTGATTTAATTGATCTTTTCGTGTGCCAAAATGAAGGTGACGCAAGAGCTTTCGGCGGCGGTGCATCGGGCGTTGGTCACTTATGCTGAAGTCCTGCGCTGGAGCCAGGCAAACACGTCTCCCGTCCCATAAAGCGCATTCCTCCGTGATAGAGCATTTCATGGCCAGGGATCGAGGTTTAGCCAAGGCACAGCGCGACGGGAAAGATGCGGTATCACTTTGAACGCGGCGGCATCGCTCGAGCCGGCTCATAGCCGTATGCTTCGCCCTTACGCGCCACGCGACCGATGCCCGGCCAGCCAAGGTGCGCGCCGGCGATCCACGTCCCCGCCTCGGCCGCGTCACTGAAAACCTTTAGGCGGGTTGCGCGCGCGGTCAGCTGATCGTCGTCATAGCCCCAACTGAACGCGGGATTGCCGAACTGCAAGGCCGGCACATGAACGATGTCCCCGAAGAATAGGAAACGGTCCTCGTCCGCGTCGAACGCGTAGCCGGTATGGCCGGCAGCATGACCGGGCAGGGCGACCGCCCTCAATCGCTCACCCACCTGGTCGCCATTCTGGACGCGCTTCAGCAGGGGCCGGAACTGCGCAAGGTGCGCGTAAGCGAAAAAGCTCTCCACAGCCGCCTCGGGAATTACGATCGCCTTCAAGTTTGGAAAGAGCGCTCGGCCGTCGGGGGTCAAAAGTCCGTGCACATGATCCTGATGGGCGTGGGTGAGCGCCAAGACCGTGATCGAAGCCGGGTCAATCCTGGCTTCCGCCATGGCCTGCTCAAGACGCCCCACTGTCGGGGCCCAGCCCCCTCCTCCGCTGTCGATAAGAACGCCGTCAACGCCTGGACCTGCAAGGGCGAAGCAATTGACAGACAGGCGAAGCGCCCCTGCCTGCGCAGCTTGCGGCACCGGATTATCCTGCGGATCCCGCAGAAGGTCCGCCGGCATCTCGCTGTAACCGTCCGAGAGCGACCAGACGCGCCACCTTCCCGACGTGCTGCCAAGCACGTTGCTGCTTTGCGATGTCACGATCATTAAGGCCACCTGCCGCAAACGAAAATGGAGGATAGGTTCGATTGTCACTATTGGCTCTCTGCACCCTCTACGCAAAGTCGTGGGGAAACCGGTGAAGATCAATCCGGAAAGCATCAGATCTCGATAAGCGACGGATTGGAAAATGATCGTTGACCGACCTGCTAGCTTCGTGGCGATGCCAGCTCTTATTGCATGCCCATGTAGATTCCTCCCTTCGTAAGCTCTTCAATCATCTGATTTATGCGCTTTCGGCGTGTTTCCGGGTGACGGGCGCGCGCGATCCAGTGCAAGTAATCATTGCGCTGATAGGGAGGCCGTTGCTTGAAAGCAGGCATCAGATTTGCGGCCTCGAGCTCTGCACGCAAACTGTCGGGCATTTTAGCCAACGGACGTTTCAGCAAATCACGTCTCCGCTATTCGAATTCTGATGATGGAATAGATCACAAGTCAGCCCTCGCGCCTGCGAGACCGCAGCCGGCCTGGCGACAGCCCTTTCAATCGGGTCACGACGCGATTCATATGGGCCTGGTGAGTGAAACCCGCATGTTGAGCAATCTCGGCCAGCGGCAGATCGCTATTTTCCAAAAGCTCGACCGCGCGATCAACGCGGCGGCGTAAAATGAATTGATGTACCGGCAATTGCGTCGCCTCGCGAAAGGCGGCGGTGAAGGC
Organism: Mesorhizobium sp. M0778; assembly: GCF_040320105.1. Taxonomy (NCBI): domain Bacteria; kingdom Pseudomonadati; phylum Pseudomonadota; class Alphaproteobacteria; order Hyphomicrobiales; family Phyllobacteriaceae; genus Mesorhizobium; species Mesorhizobium sp. M0778. Next base: position 68,427 of record NZ_JAMYPA010000016.1, read on the forward strand.
GCGTCGTGGCATTCCCGAGATTCCGGCAAGATGGTCGATCGAGACCCCCTTTTCCAGATCGCCGTCAATCGCAGCGAGGATCCGGTCGAACCGCTGCGAGGTCAGGAGCGGAGATTTCTGCCGCCGCTGGCGTGCATGCCCGAGACGGAGCAGGTTCACGAAAATCAGGCCCAGCGTCCATTCACGGACGATGGCATTGGCTGGCGGGTCGCCTTCGAGGCGTCGGCACAACTCGGCCACCAGCGAATCGCGTATCGGTCGATCGGTCAGGATCATCAGGTCCTCAAGGGTCCCGGCTGCGGATACCAGGAGCCTTGACGCCAGCGCGGAGTCAACGGTGATCATCGTCAGCTCTCGCGGCTCCTCGATCTTGAACCGCGTGGCCCGCTCGGGAAGACTGAGCAGCAGATCACCGGGGCGCGTGAAGACGCGCCGCAGCCCGCGGCCAAGATCGATCTCTGCATAGGATGAACCGCTGCGAATCACACGCAGCTGAACGACTCCGGCCGGTGCATGGCGATAGTCGCCGGCAGGAAAGAACAACCTCTTTGCACTTGCCGCGGTCACCATCGTTGTACCGGGCGTCCGGACGCAAGTTCCTCCAGGACTTCGATGATCGATCGCCGCATCCTCGATCCTTGACGCCTACACTTTTGCCCGTTTGACTGGTCCACCAGGGGCATCATTTGCCAGGGCAGTCAGGTCACCGATCCGGGGCACAAAGATGTTGTGCAGTGACTGGGTCATAATGGTCATTTCACGCTGAATTTGCAGTTCCTGTGCGGCGGGAAACAATGTGTCCTGCAAGAAGAGTTCCAGGCCTGCCTTGTCGTCCCATATCTCGATGATGCGATAGCCATCGTCGGTGGCATGCGCGATGTGCTGGTAGATGCCGCCAGCGGGCCGTTTCTCCACGCCGATCCGATCGAGGATGCGGCTATAATCTTCGGCCGTCAGGCCGGCAATATCAAGTGTCGTCACTACGGCCATGGGTCATCCTCGCTGCTGATAGTGGTTGTTTGAAGTGGAGTTCTTGGACGGGCCCCGAATCTATTGGGCCGATGTCGTTTGGCATCGCTGTCCTGACCGCGAGTTTGACTCCCGAAGTTCACCCACAGGAGCGGCCTTTGGTCCTCAGCCACCGAGCGCCTCGATGACAAGACGGGCGGTCGCCGCTCCGGAGAAGTTCTGCTGGCCGGTGATCAAATTGCCGTCGCGCACGGCAAAATCGCGCCACAGCCCGGCCTGAATATAGTTCGCGCCGAGCGCACGCATCTCATCCTCGATCCGCCATGGCATCAGATGCGTACCGTGCGGCAGCGCGCCCATCTCCCAGACGGCATTATCGGCGAAGTCTTCCTCGACATTGGCGAAACCTGTGACAGTGCGCCCTTTGGCCAGCAGCTCGCCGGTTGAGAGGCGCGCGTAGCGCAGCAGCGCGACGCCATGACACAAGGCGGCCGCGACCTTGCCGGCCGCAAAAAAGGCGACGAACAGCCGCTGCAACTCAGTCGCGCCTTGGAAGGTGAACATCGGCGCCTGGCCGCCAGCGACGACGATCGCGTCGAACGCGTCGAACGACAGCTCTGCGATGGGCCGGGTCGTCTCCACCAGCGCCGCCAGTTTCGGCGTCGACAGGAAACCGAGCGAGATCAGATCCGTATCCGAATAGCCGGACGGATCACGCGGGTCGCTCAACGCATCCGCCTCGCATTTGCCGCCCTCAGGCGAGAAGATCGCGACTTCGTATCCGCGCTCCGTGAAGGCGAGCCAGGGATGAGTTAACTCGCTCCACCAAAACCCGACCGGCCAGCCTGTGGTGGTTGATACAGCCGGGTTTGAAAGGACCATCGCGACCCGCTTTGGATGCAGCGGGTCGAGTGGGTTGGGATCACGCACGCTCATCGCGCCATCTCGACTGGTTCGCCAAGATTCGCCCAAATCGTCTTGTATTGGGTGTAGCTTTCCCACGCCTCGCGGCCCTGCTCGCGGCCATAGCCGCTCATCTTGAAGCCTCCGAACGGCGCATTAGGATGGTACTTGTGCCAGCAGTTCAGCCAGACCGTGCCTGCCTTGATCCGGTCGGCGAGCCGCAAGGCGCGGCCGAGATCGCTGGTCTGGATGCCCGAGGCGAGCCCGTAGCTCGTGTCGTTTGCGATCCGGATCGCGTCCTCCTCGCTGTCGAATGGAATCACCGGCAGGACGGGGCCGAAAATCTCTTCGCGCGATATCCTTAGGTCGTTGGTCGCACCGGCGAAGATAGTCGGCTCGACGAAAAGGCCCTTGCCGTTGACCTGGCGGGTGCCGCCGCCCGCGGTCAGTCGCGCGGTGCGCTTGCCCTCTTCGATATAGCTCAAGACCTTGTCATACTCGCCGCGCGACGCGATCGGCCCGATCATCGTCGCAGGGTCCAGCGGATCGCCGAGCGTCGCCGACTTCGCCATGGCGCTCAGCTTCTCGACGACCTCGTCATAGCAGGCGCGTTCGACCAGCAGGCGCGATCCGGCCACGCAGACTTCGCCCTTGTTCCAGAAGATGCCCCAGAAGGCTGCCTGTATCGCGGCATCGATATCGGCATCGGCGAAAACGATATTGGGACTCTTGCCGCCGAGCTCCATCGTCAGGTGTTTCATCGTCCCGGCACCGTTGCGCATGATGCCCTGGCCGACGGCGGTCGACCCGGTAAAGGCGATCTTGTCGACGCGGGCATCGTTGACCAGCGCGTCGCCGATGGTGCCGCCCGGGCCGGTGACGAGATTGTAGACGCCTGGCGGTACGCCCGCGTCGAGGATGACTTGCGCCAAGGCGAGGGCCGTCAGGGGCGTGTCGGTCGCAGGCTTGTGAACGACCGTGTTACCCGCCGCGAGTGCCGGCGCGATTTTCGAACAGGACAACGCGAGGGGAAAATTGAACGGGGTGATCGCAGCGACCACGCCGAGCGGCTCACGCCGCGTCAGGATCCTGATATTTGGTTCGTAGCTGGTACGATAGGCGCCGTCCATTGCGCTCATGGCGAGCCCGCCATGAAAGCGGAACAGTCCCGAGCAGTGCGGCATGATGATATCGCGGAAATCGCGATAGGGCATACCCATGTCCATCGCCTCGCGCACCGCGAAATCCTCGGCGCGCTCGTCCAACAGATCGGCGATGCGGAACAGGACCTTCGCGCGCTCCTCATGATGCATCCGCGCCCAGGGTCCTTGCTCGAAAGCCCGCCGCGCGGCCGCGACGGCATCGCTTGTGTCGGTGACGCCAGCCTTCGCAATATTGGTGATCGCCGCCTCCGTGGTCGGATCAAAAGTCGTCGACGTCTCGCCACTGACAGCATCGCGCCATTGGCCATCGATCAGCAGACGTCCTACTGGAATCGCCTTGCGCCGCGCGGGTAGATAGTCAGTCATGAACCGGTCCGTCCTGTCGAATGAGATTGAAGGAAATTCTCGGCCCCATCCCGCGCCGATAGGCGAGTTGGACCAATAGCAGCATCATCGGCTCGATCAGGCGCGAGGCCGTGAGATCGCCGACATCGACCGGCATTGTCGGTAGATCGGCGAGAAGCCGGCAAATCGCCGCCTTGGCATCTGCGTCATTGCCGGCGACATAGCTCGTCACCGGATCGCCGTTGAGACGCGGATCACCCCTGTCAAGCAATTCGGCAAAGGTCGGAATGCACTTGACGACAAGCGCGCCCCGCGCGCGCCTCTGAACCTCCTCGCCTACCGACGTCGTAGTGCCTAGCAGCATCGTGGAAAGGTCAGGCGCGACTGCATTCGTATTGTCCCAGACGATCTTGCCGGACAAATCGCCAAGCGCGTCCATCGCCAACTCGAGAGCCGGCCATGGCGTCGCCAGGGCAATTACGTCGGCCCATCTCGCTACTTCGTCAGGGGCACCGAAGCCGACACGGAGGGTTGCCGCGATTGCCCGCAACTTGCCTTCGTCGCGACTGAAGCTGAGACGAATTTCGTGCCCGGCGAGGCCAAGACATTTCGCCAAGGCCTTGCCGAGCGAGCCTGGTCCGATGATCGCAACTTTCACAACTGCCTCCCGACACGCGGTCGGGCTTGCCTAGCACCATTGCAGTCGCGCTTATTTCACGAATTGCCCTTGCACGATCGGGCGCACTCGTCACATGGATCGGCGGCGGAACTGGATGTTTGGACCAGTTCATCAACCTGGTCCCGCGTGAGAATCCTCTTCCGGCGCCTTGCAACAGACGTTGGCGGTTTCTTCCAGTTCCTCGGCTCCGTCGACGGCGCGCTCCAGGTCTTGGGCTGCAATTCCGAGCCGTGATTTGCCAGAAGGACCGCGGCATAGTTGCAAGGAAGATCACGGATCATCTCGCCCATCCTCTGATCACCTGGCCGCACGTATCCGCGACCGTCAGCTCCTGCAGCGCGAGCTCCTTGCGATGCACCTGTGCGACCGCATCGGCCAGAGCGATCACGAAACGGTTCAGATTGCGCTCAGAAGTCGCCAACTTGAATTTTCGATTTGTCCGTGAAGCGCGACAAGCGGAATGGAGTCGGGTCGACGCTTGCCGCGTCACCTGCGACCAGATCCGCCGCCAGATGGCCAATTCCAGGGCCGACGCCGAAGCCGTGTCCGGAACAGCCTGCGGCGACGAACACTCCACCGATGCTGTCCACCGGTGAAATCACGGGTACGGCGTCCGGTGTGGAGTCGATATATCCACCCCAAGAGGACACGACGCCGGCATCGGCAACGGTGGGGAACAGGGCTTTTACCCGCGTCATAATGGTTGCCACCATCCGCTTGTCCGGCGCAGGATCGAGGACGCGGATTCGCTCAAAGGGGGTCGGCCTGTCGAGATGCCAGCGACGGAGTGTTTCCGGGCCCTGGAAGAGCGAGCGGCCTATGCCGATCTCGACGGCCTTCAGCCGTTTCATGAACATCGGCAGAAACGGGCGGACATAGCGGATCCCCTGCGGCGTGATCTCGAGGGTCGCCCTGCCGCTGACCGCGATCGTGTAGCTGCCATCGAGCCGGCGCGTCATGGCAAAGTCGGAAGTATAGACAGCCTCGCCAAAATCCGGTGCAGGAGCGGTCCGTAAGGCGGTCTGACGGACGCTGGCCTGCGGCAGCGAAACCGCATGCATGCGCAGGAAAGCAGAAGCCCAGGCGCCGGCGGCACATAGCACCGCGCTGGTGCGGATAAGGCCTTTCTCGGTGACGACGCCGCTCACTTGCCCATTGGTGATATCCAGGCCGCGTGCCGCGCAGTTCTGATGAATAGTCGCGCCATGCTTGCGCGCGCCCTCGGCGATCCGAGGGGCGGCAAGCCAGGGTTCGGCCTTGCCATCGTCTGCTGCGTAGACGCCGCCCAGCCATTTGCCGCCCGCCGCTGGAACGGCGGCAGCAGCCTCGTCGGCGGTAAGCATCCGCGTATTGACGTCGAACCGCCGCGCAACCTCGCGCCACTTGTCCCATTCGGCGAGCCGCTTCGGATCGTTCGTCGCATAGGTGAGCCCGCAACGGCGGAAGCCAAGGTCGTGCCCAATCTCTTTGGTGAGCTCTTCCCACAGGCGCATCGACAGATTGGCAAGCGGCAACTCACGTGCATCGCGGTTCTGCCGACGGCACCAGCCCCAGTTCCGGCTCGACTGTTCGCAGCCGACATACCCCTTTTCGACAAGCGCCACCGACAGGCCGCGCCGCGCCAGGAAATAGGCTGCGCTGGCGCCGACAATCCCGCCGCCGACCACCACGACGTCTCCTGACTCGGGTAGCGCTTTATCGCTACTGATTTGGTGGATAACAGGGGACATGGCGGCCTCGGCGATCAATGGAGCTAGCAGTATCGGCGATTGGTGCCGCAGAAATGCTCCGACTGGCGCCGATTTTCGGTATTTTGCGCCGAATATCGTGACACGGAACGCGCGCTTCTTTCGTAGTGTCAGTTTTCCCACTCGAACTGTCCTGGTGCTCCGTGGACTGCCGAAAAATCGCTGCGCCTCGTGTCTTTCCCACGGTCCTTGGCAGGCTCAATGGGGAAATCGTGGACTCCAGCAAGATGCCGCCAGCTGCGGCGCTGCCGCGATTGTGTTGCCCCGGCCCGGCAGCGCGACGGTAGCGACCTTTTCGCAACGGTAGGCCCGCCTGCCTAGAAATAGCCGAGGATGGATTTGACCTCGAGATACTCCAACATGCCCTCGATGCCATATTCGCGTCCGTTTCCGGACTGCTTGAAACCGCCAAACGGGGCGTGCGGATCCCAGGCCGGGTAGTTGAGATGCACCTGGCCGGAGCGGATCCGCGAGGCCACGTCCTTGACGGCGTCCACATCCTGGCCCTGCACATGAGCCCCCAGACCGTAGACCGTGTCGTTGGCGATGGTGACGGCTTCCTCGATTGTGTCATAAGGGATGATGCAGAGAACTGGCCCGAAGACCTCGTCCTGGGCAATGCGCATGGTCGTGCGCACGTCGGAAAAGATGGTCGGCCTCACATAGAACCCGACGTTCAGATCGTGCGCACGGCCCCGTCCGCCGGTGAGGAGCCTGGCGCCCTCAGAAATGCCGACGCCGATCATGGTTTGGATGCGGTCGAATTGGGCACGGTTTGCGATTGCACCATGAGTTGTGGCTTCGCAAAGAGGATCGCCAATGACAATATGGGCTGCGGCCCTTTTGGCGATTGCCTCGATCTCGGAGAGCCGCGAGCGTGGCACGATCATGCGCGTCGGGGCGCTGCATGACTGGCCGAGATTGCGGAAGGCGGCGGATACGCCCAGAGAAACGGCGCGATCGAGATCTGCGTCCGGCAGGATCACGTTCGGCGACTTGCCGCCCAGCTCCTGCGCGACGCGCTTGACACTCGTCGCTGCCGCCTGGGCCACCGCAATGCCCGCGCGGGTGGACCCGGTAATGGAGATCATGTCGACATCCGGATGGGAGGCGAGACCCATACCCACGCCTGGACCATCACCTTGCACGAGGTTGAAAACCCCGGCAGGGAAGCCGGCTTCCTCGATTGCCTCGGCGAACAGCAGGGCGTCCAAGGGAGAAAGCTCACTCGGCTTCAGCACGATCGTGCAGCCTGCAGCGAGCGCCGGCGAAACCTTGGCGGTGATCTGGTAAAGTGGCCAGTTCCACGGAGTGATCAAGGCGCAGACACCGATCGGTTCGTGGGTGACGGCGGTTTGCCCCCGTTGCTTGACGAAGCGAAAGTCTGTCAGCACATCGCGAGCGACCTTAACATGCGTGATCGCCAGCGGCACCTGCGAGCTGCGCGCATAGCCGATCGCCGCGCCCATTTCGAGGCTCAGGCATTGAGCCAGCAGTTCGCCGCGCGCCTCGAGCAGCGCTTGCAGGCGATCGAGCAGACCCGCGCGGTCTTCTGGCGTGGTCCGACTCCAGGTGGCGAATGCCCGGCGGGCCGCTGCAACGGCCGCGTCAACGTCCTTGCCATTTCCAAGCGGAAACTGGCTCACAACCTCTTCTGTGGCGGGATTGACGACGACGCCCGTCGCGGTGCCGCTCGGCTCAACCCATTGACCGTCGATGAAGAACTTGTCCAGGTGGCCGTTGCGGACCAGGTGTTCGAGAGGCGTCATCACCCTACACGGTCCTTCATGCGGTAGTAGGCGCCGACAATCGGCAGGAACCAGGGGCGCCCGAAATAACCGGGGATCGCTGGCCAGTCGAAATCCTTCCAGGGATTGAGCTCGGGGCGCCCGTCCATGACGTCGGCCATGATGGTGCCCATCAACGTCGACATCTGGGTCCCGTGTCCGCTATAGCCCATCGAGTAATAGATGCCATCGCGCTCTCCGGCCCGCGGCAGGCGATCGCGGGTCATATCGACCATGCCGCCCCAGCAGTAGCCGATGCGGGTGCCGGCCAGTTCCGGAAAGACCTCGACCATCGCCGCCTTGAGTATCCGGCCGCTTTTTTCGTCGGATTGGGGGTTGGACACGGCAAAGCGCGCCCTCCCGCCGAACAGAAGGCGATTGTCCGGCGTGAGCCGCCAGTAGACAACGAGATTGCGCGTGTCGACGACCATGCGCCCGGTCGGCATGAGGCGCTTAAGGTGGTCGGGCGATAGCGGCTCGGTCACGATCAGAAATGCGCCGACCGGGATCATGCGCCGGCGGATCCAGCCGAGCGGACCAACCTGGGAAATGCCGCTCGCCAACAGGACCTGCCGCGCGACGATCTTGCCCTTTGGCGTCGTTACCTCATGCTCGCCTGAAACCTTGCGCATCGCCATTACGGGCGAGCGTTCATGGACGTCTGCGCCACGCCGGGCAGCGGCGGTCGCGAGGCCCCGGACGAACCGGCCGACATGCATGCCCGCGCTCTTGGGAAAGAGCAGCCCGCCATGGTAGCGGTTGGTGCCGACTTCGGTTCGCAGGTCGTCGCGCGCGATCATCCTCGTTTCGGGATCGACATTGGCCGCCAGCAGTTCCTGGCTGCGCGCCAGCATGTCGTAATGCTCGGGCTTGGCGGCAAGCTTGAGCTTGCCGACGCGGGAGAAGCTGCAGTCGATCTTTTCTTCCTGCACCAACCGCTCGACCATATCGACGCCAGCGTCGAAAGCCTTGTAGAGCGCATTTGCGGCGGGCTTGCCGTGCTTGCCAGCCATGATTGCATAATTCTGGGCAAAGCCGTTGTTGCACATCCCGCCATTGCGGCCGGACGCGGCGTTGCCGATCGTTTCGGCCTCCAACAGGGCAACCCTGGCGCCCTTTTTGGCAATGGCCAGCGCGGCGGAGGAGCCGGTCAGGCCGCCGCCCACAATCGCCACGTCGTAGTGGCCTTCGAGCGGTTTGGACGACCGTTCACTGAACGGCTGAGACGTATCCAGCCAGTAAGAAGTAAACTTCATTTTCTTAACCACCAGTGCTGATTGGAGTGGGGCGACATCCGAGGCATAGTTGCGCGCGCCTACCAGCCGCGCATCCGCTCCCAGCGCGCTTCAATCTTGGGGCTGTCCCCGTTGACGACGCTGTAAAAATCATGCTGGGCGGCCATCGCACACGCATGATTGGGCAGAATCCGGACCCGAGACCCGAGCGGCAACTCGGGCATGGACTTTCCAGAACCGGCACGAATGGCGAGGATGCCGTGTTCCTGGCTGGCCTGGGCCACGATCACATCTTCAAGCACCTGTCCCTTTTCGTCGCAGACCACCCCGTAACCCTGGTCGATCTGCTGGTTTGCGGTTCCCCGGTCGCGCGAAAGCGCCATCCACCCGGCGTCAACCAGCACCCATCCCTTTTCCGGCTTGGAGCCGATCACCGTGGCCAATACGGAAATGGCGATATCGTCGCGGTTGCAGACCCCAACCCCGTGCTGGACGAGGTCGAAGAACATGTAGACTCCAGCGCGCAGCTCGGTGACTCCATCAAGATTGTCGGCGAAATGCGCTGTCGGCGTCGAGCCGACGCTGACGATCGGGCAGGCATGGCCATGGGCGCGCAGGATTTCAGCGGCGCGAACGGTGGCTGAACGCTCGTTCTCGCCTGCCTTGACCAGCGCATCGGGCGTGTTCAAGCCATAGGACTCGCCTGCATGGGCGAGGACGCCGGCGAGGTTGGCACCGGCAGCGACGACCCTGCTGGCCACGTCGAGCAACTTCGGGTCGTCCGGCTTCAAGCCACCGCGATGGTCATCGCAGTCCAGTTCGATGAAAACAGATGGCGTCATGCCGGTGGCTTCGCGCACGCCGGCCAGGGCGTCGGCCTGCTCCACGGAATCGAGCAACAGCTTCACATCAGCGCCGGCTCGGCGACAAAGCTTCATGGCACGCATGGCCGAGGCCGGCGAGATGCCGACCGCATAGGTCATGTCTCGAAAGCCATGGCCCGCAAAATACTCCGCCTCGGCGATGGTCGAAACCGTGATCGGACCGGGTTCGCGGTGGAACGCGTATCGGGCGACGTCGATGCTTTTGGCCGTCTTCATATGCGGGCGCAGCACCACGCCAAGCTTCTTGGCGCGCCCAGCCAGACCCTGGATGTTTTGCTCGAGCCGGCCACGGTCCAGAAGCAGCGCCGGGGTGACCAAGGCGTCGATCGTCCTAGCCGTCTCGCTCACTGCCAGGTTTGCCGCCACCTTGTTCATCATCTCATTTCCTAAGTGAACGACTGGTTTGCCAATGCATATATATGGGCTGGCCCCTCGACGGCGGGCCGTTGCCCTTTGACCATGGCGGTCGCACTGCCGGACCGCTGAAGGCCAAGGCTCTCAAGCCAGTCACCCAATCCATCCTCGGCATAGACGTCGATGCGAACGAATTGATCGTGAAGCTTCGAAAGCTGGGCCAGGATCAGAAGCCGCGCGTCTTGGTCGCTCTCGGCTGCACAAGGGCCGACCACATAGCCGCGGCCAAACCTCCTCGCGATAGCGTAGCCTGCAATCCGTCCCCTGCGCTCAATGACCAGTGCGTTGCCCACATCGGCGAGCGCAGCCACCATCGCCAGCCGGGGCATGCCCGTGGCCGATTCGTCGAAGGCCTGGATCGGCGTGAGGTCGGAGGCTGTCGCTTGACGGATGTCGTCGCCGGTACTCCGCGTCACGGGGACAGTCAGCGAGCCCTGGTGCTGAAGCACCGTGCCCCAGGCAGTGAAGCCGCGTCGCTTGTAGAGCGCCAGCCCCTCTTCGGTTGAGTTGAGCAGCACGTTGCGGCCGTGTGTCGCCTCAAGCAATCCATCAAAGAGCCGGGCGCCGTTGCCACCGCCTTGCGCGGAGCCAGTAACTATGATCATCCCGACCGTGGCATAGGAATGTCCGTAGTTCCAGGACATGGCCGTGCCAATCACCTGTCCTGCCCTCTCGAGGACCAGGCCATTGCCGACCATCAGGGCAAATTCCCAATCCTCCTGGCGGTAGGGCCAGGCCATCTCCTGCGACAGCTTCAGCGCGCCCGGCAAATGGCGGGTTTCCAATTTCATCAGCTCGGTCGGGGCGCTGACGATATCTCTGTCATGCTCAACGGTCATAAGGTGCAACGCTGTCACTTGATCCAGAGTCGGATTGAAGTCGGACCTTAGAGTCGCGCCCGGCGGACAGATTTCGCTGCTGTTTTGCCCCTTCAAATCAGCGGGATTGTTCGTTTTAAGCAGTTCCTCGGCATGCCAAATCGCGCAAATCAGGCGAGGAATACCTGGCACTTTGAATCGCCGCTTCGTGGTTGCCCGCGATCGGCGTCACGTCCGCACGATCCCCAATGGCAATGGCATAGCCGCAACACTCCCCGGCGATGAAACGCTTGATGCTCAGGAGGAATTTTGGATGATCTACATCAGCGAAGAGGAGTCAGCCGCCCTCGTCACGCATGAACTTGCTTTCGAGGCGGCGCGGCAGGCTCTCGTGGCATCAGCATCGCGGCAGAATTGGGTCTTTCCTGCTGTTCTCGGGCGCACGCATGATGCGACCAATACTTTCTCAATCAAATCCGGTTCGTCGGACGACCTGACCGGAGTGAAAATCGGCTCCTTCTGGTCGGGCAACCCGACACGTGGCCTTCCCCGCCACAACTCCACCATCGTGCTGCTCGATCAGCATACAGGTCGACTCGGCGCCGTAATCGAGGCCGGGAAGGTCAACGCCTACAGGACGGCCGCCGCCGACGCGGTCGCGGCCGATCTTCTTGCGCGCAAGCAAGCCAAGGTTCTGGCGATATTCGGCGCCGGCAACCAGGCGGGCTTCGAAGTGATGGCGCTGGCACGCGTCCGCCCAATCGAAACCGTGCTGGTCGTCGCCCGGCCTTCGTCGCGACGCGACGCTCTTGTCGATCAGATCGGCGAAAGAGGCCTGGATGCGCGCGCTGCCGTGCCCGAAGACGCCGTGCGCGCGGCCGACATCGTCGTGACTGCGACGCCCTCACGCGAACCGCTGTTCGATGCCGCTTGGGTGGGACCCGGAACCCATATCGCCAGCATGGGGTCGGATGTTCCAGGCAAGCGCGAATTGCCGAGCGAATTGTTTCCCAAGGCACGTCTGTTTTGTGATCTGCTTTCCCAGTCCGTCCAGATCGGCGAGTTCCAACACGTGCGCGACGAGATCGACGCCGGCGTGCTTGCGGTAACACCAATCGGCGACGTCATTGAAAAGCGTGCCCCCGGACGCCATTTCGACAACGAGATCACGGTTTTCGACAGTTCCGGTATTTCCCTACAGGACCTCTACATGGCCGACGCGCTGATCCGCGCAAAGGCGTCCCAACCCTGATCAGCTTCGCACCGATAGGTCCCGGCCCCGACGGATTTTTCCGCCCTGCTTGAGTGCTCTCCGGCAACAACGTGTCCCGCGCGAGTCTGCAGTCGTGTCAGCGGCGGATACGCCAAGGGTTGCCCGCATGAACCACGGATCGCCCCGGATGTCGCAAAACCGATTGCGATCGGAATGGGCGCGTGTCGCAGTTCGGTGATGCTTTCTTTCCAGCCACGGTAGGGCAGCTACAATCCAGGCCGAATCCAACCTGGAGAATGTCCTGATATTTCCGGTGATCAGCGGCTGGCGCGCCAGAAGGCGATACGGTCTTGCAACCGATAGCCTTGGATAATCGCCGGCATGAACCACGGATTGCCACGATAGAGCGGGATGGCCGAAGGCGGTCGAAAGTCGAACGCCGTGCGCGACTGCTCGCCATGCCCCATCAGCTTGTGCGCCGCACGCATACCGATCCATGGCGCCCAGACCACGCCCGAACCGCAGAAGCCGGTTGCATAGACCATACCGTCCTTTTCGAAGATGCGGGGCAGCATGTCTCGGTTCATCGCCACATTGCCGAACCAGCAATGCGAAAGGCGCACGTTCTCCAACTCGGGGAAAAGGTTCACGAGGCCCTTGCGTAGGAGAAGTTTCGGCGCCGCCGGGTCGCCGACGCGAGAACTGTCACGTCCCCCCAGCAGAATGCGTTTTCCGTCGGGCGAGGGACGATAATAGAAACCGAGTTGCCGGTTCTCGGTGATCGTCATCAGCTTCGGCATCAGTCGCGCCATGACATCGGGCGCAAGTTCCTCGGTCACGATGATCCGGCTGCGGACCGGAACCAGGCGGCGCCGAAGGAAGGGAGCGGCGCCGTCGGTATAGCCGTTGGTACAGACCAGAACCTGCAGTGCATCCACCGTCCCTGCCGAAGTCGCGACGCGGAACCCCGAACCATTCCTCTCGATCGACTTGACCACTGTATGCGAATGGACCGTCAACCCGGATGCGAGCGCCACCCGCAGGAGTTCAGCGTGGAATTTTGCGGGGTGCAGCGCGCCAATGTCCATCCGAACGGTTCCGCCGCGGTAGAAATCGGTTCCGATATAATTTCGCTGCTCAGCATGCGGAACGGCGAAGGACTCGATCCCCAGTTTCTTCGCCAGCGTCTCGGCGCCGCGCGCCATCTTCTCATACTGTTGATATCCAAAAGCGCCCTTGAACTGGCCAACCAGTCGGAAGTCGCAGTCCAGCCCTTCGGTCCTGATGAAGTCGTAGAGGAATTCGCGCGCGATCTTGCCCTCGGCCTCGATCGCCATGGCCTTCTCTTCACCGAAGCGCCGGGTGATCGTGGCATAGTCCGGCCGGATGCTTCCGCTGGTAATTCCGCCGTTGCGTGTAGAAGCACCCTCGCCCGGATTCATCGTATCAAAGGCTGCGACCGAGCGTCCTTCGCGCACCAGCACAAGCCCGGCCGAAAGCCCGGCATAACCGGCGCCGACAATTGCCACGTCAAGCTTTTTTGCGAGGGGCTTCCGCGGCAGCGGCATGACGGGCGCCGCTTCCCACCAATAGGGCGTGTTCTTCTCGATTTTGGGCTCGTGCACGTGACTGACTTCTCTTGATGTTCCAGGGATTAAGAAAGCGATCGGTCGCGGTACCTCAAATATGGTCATCTCGTACGTCCAGCGCGTCGCGCAGTCCGTCACCAATGAAATTGAAACTGGTTACCGCGATGGTGATTGCAGCTCCGGGAATGATTGCCAGCCAAGGTGCGCTGCCCAGATATTGCTGGGCGCCATTGAGCATGTTGCCCCAGCTGGGCAGTGGCGGCTGGATCCCGTAGCCGAGGAAGCTGATGTAGGCTTCCATGAGAATGGCGCGCGCGACCGTCAAGGTGGAAGCGACGATAATCGGGCCCATTGCGTTGGGCAGTATCTCGCGGAACATGATGTGCGTGCCGCTCAGCCCCAGCATTCGGCCAGCCAGGACGAACTCGCGTTCGCGTAACGAGCGGACCTCCGCTTCGACGATGCGGGCAACCTCCATCCAACTGGTGAGGGCGATAATGATGGTGATCATCACAGGACTGGGCTTCAGTGCCGCAGCCAGCGCCAGCAGCAGAAAGATCGATGGGAACGACAGAAATCCATCGACCGTGCGCATCAGCGCCGCCCCAACCCAGCCGCCGCGATAGCCTGCAATCACGCCGACCAGCGTGCCGATGAGCGTCGACAACACCATGGCGAAGAAACCCACCAGCAGCGAGATTCGTCCCGCCATCAAGAGTCTTGCCGCAAGGTCACGGCCGAGCGGATCGGTACCTAGAAAGTGATAACCCGTGAGCGGCGGGGCAAAGCGGGCCCGCAGATCGATGTACAGGGAGTCATAAGGCAGGAGATGGGGGCCGAGGACGCAAGCGAGGCTCAGGAAGATGATCATCGCCAACCCGAGCAGCGCCAAGCGATGCCGCATGAAACGAAGTGCCGCGCGGTTGTTTCTCCATCGGCTTGGAGCTGCATTTGCGGTGAGAGCGGTCATATCGGCTGTCTCCTGTCGGGGAAGTTGCGCGCTCAGGCCAGACGAATGCGCGGATCGACAATAGCGACGACAATGTCGGCGATCAGGTTTCCAAGCAGAACGAGGATGGCGGAGAACATCAGTAGCCCCATCACAACCGGATAGTCGCTGTAACCAAGGCTATCGAGGAACAACCGTCCCATTCCCGGCCAGGTAAAGACGGTTTCGGTCACCAGCGCGCCGGTCAGAATGCTGGGAAGCTGCATCCCGGCCAAGGTAATCATCGGCAAAAGCGCGTTGCCAACGACATGCTTCATCAGAATCCGGCGTTCACTCAACCCCTTGGCCCGAGCCGTTTTAACGAAGTCCTGGCTAATGGCGTCGAGTGTCGCCGTCCGCATGTAGCGGCTCCAGATCGCGACATGGACCAGCGACAATACGACACTTGGCAGGATCAGATGGTGGAGATAGCCCAGGATCGAGCTATCGCCGATCTCGGACATATTGCCCGCGGGCAGCCAGCCTAACTTCAAGGAAAAGATGTAGATGCCTACGAGGCCGAACCAGAAGGTAGGGACCGACAATGCGACCATGGCGCCAACGGTTGCGAGATAGTCGAATAGTGAGTAGCGGCGCGTGGCGCCCCGAATTCCAATCCAGGCGCCAATGGAGATCGCAATCGCGGTTGAGGACCCCATCAGCAGCAGCGTGGCGAACAGATGGCTGCCAATGATCTCCAATACCGGCGCTCCGTCGCGGAAGGAGTGACCCCAGTCGCCCCGCACCAGCCGCCATGCCCAGTCCAGATATTGGATCCATATAGGGCGATCAAGGCCCAGCAGCCCCTTGAGGCGCTCGATATCCTGCTGGGTCATTCCGGGATCGAGTCCGAATTGTGCCAGGGGGCCGCCGGGGAGGAGGTTCAGAATGCCGAAGCCGATGATCGAGACGATCACAAGCAGCACCAGGCTCTGCGAGAGGCGATTGAGCAGGAAGCCGCGCATCCGAGTCCTCCATTGTGGGTTGATGATCTTAGTGTGTTGCCGCCGCCGCAGTGGATCGGGCGGCGGCAACTGCGTGGATTAGGCCTTCCACTGCCAGGCCGCGGCATCCCACGACGCGGTGCGGGTGTTGGCGTTGGGCTCGAAGCCGTCCAACCCTTTCTTGCGCCCAAGGACGATTGTGTACGCGAACAGCGGCAGGAAGGGCAGATCATGGCGCACCACTTCCTGCACGCGATTATAGATCCCGCGCCGTTCTTCCGGATCGAAGCTGCGAGCACCCTTTTCGAGCAGGGCATCGACTTCAGGGTTGGAATATTGCCCGGTGTTCGAACCGTGTCCGCCTTGAGCGGCGATTGCCTTCGTATGGAGCCGGTTTGTGGCGTCGGGGTCCGCGGCAATCAGATAGGTGACGCCCACCATGGCGGTGTCAAATTGCGACTTCAGCCAGAACTCGCCCCACATGACTGCAGCCGGCAAATTCGAGATCGTCATCTCGACGCCGATCTCGGCAAACGTCTGCTGCAGGAACTGCTGCGTCTGCTCGCGGAGGTTGTTGCCAGAAGTTGTTGAGTTGGAGAAGGACAGTCGCACCCCATCCTTGGCGCGGATTCCATCCGGCCCCGGCGCCCAGCCGGCCTCATCCAGGATTTGGCGCGCCCGGTCCAGATTGAACTCCTGAACCGGCAGGTTCGGGTCGTAGTAATAGGACTCCTTCGGCATGAAGGTCTCGGTGAGAGTGCCCACGCCGTAATAGATCGTGTCGACGATCGCCTTCCTGTCCAACGCGGCGTAGAGCGCCTGGCGCACTGCCAACTCCTTGAACTGCGGGCGGCCCAAATTGAGGTAGATCGACTCCAAGGATGCTCCTGTCTCCAGTGTCACCACGCGGTCTGGTAGTTCGCGGGCTTCAGTATAATGGTCGGCGGTGATGAACGACTGATCGACCAGGTCCACGTCGCCGCTCTTGAACTGCGTGTAGAGCACCGTCATATCGGGGATGTATTTGAAGATGAGCTGCTCGATATAGGGGCCCTCGCCCGCGTACTCAGGATTGGCGACGAGCTCGATATGATCGCCCGCGACGCGCTGGCTCCATTTGAATGCGCCGGTGCCGACTGGCGCCTGGTTGAACGCGGCTGTATTCGGATCGGCCTCTTTCTCCAGAATGTGCTTGGGCACGATGAAGGTTTCGGCCAAGAACGAAAGATAGGGCGCAAAAGCCTCCTTCATCCGCCAAGTGATCTCGGTGGGCGAAACCACTGTGATGTCCTGCACGAGCGAATGGCCGCTCGTGCGCCAAGCGCGAAACTTCGGGTTCGTGATGAGCTCAAGGGTGAATTTCACGTCCTCGGCCGTGAAGGGCTCACCATCGTGCCAGCGGGCATTGTCACGCAACCGGATGCGCCAGTTGAGACCGTCCTCCGAAATGCCGCCATTCTTCTGGCTTGGCACCTCGGCTGCGAGGTTTGGATGTAGGCCACCTTGGGGATCCATGCGGACCAGCGCGTCGAAAACCGAGAAATGGACCGCGTCATCGACTTCGATATGCGCCATCAACGGATTGAACACGGTCGGCTCTTGCGAGAGGCCGACGACGACGCGACCGGCCGGGCCCGCAGGAGGGGTCTTGGCGAAGGCGGGCTTGCCCAGCAGGTTGGGCGCGATGAGGCCTGCAGCCCCACTTATCGCCATCAGTCGCAGCGCTTCGCGCCTCGAGTAGTTGGACGTAGTCGATGAATTTCTGGTCATGGTAGTTCCTCTCTTGTTATTTCTTATGCGTTTGCTGCAACTGGACGGGCATTGCCCGGCCGCTCTCCTGGAATTGCCGCTACGAGTTGGCGCGTGTAGGCTGCTTGCGGGTTCAGGAATATCTGCGAGGGCGGTCCGCGCTCGACGATCCGGCCCTTCTGCATCACAGCGATTTCGTCGCAGATCTGGCTGGCGACGCGCAGGTCGTGTGTGATGAAAACCATCGACACGCCGGTCTCGCGCTGGATCTGGTCCAGAAGCTGCAGGATCTGCGCCTGGATCGAGACGTCGAGTGCGGAGACCGCCTCGTCGGCAATGAGCAGCTTCGGCTTGAACATCAGCGCACGAGCGATGCCGATGCGCTGGCGTTGCCCACCCGAGAACTCGTGCGGATAGCGGCCAAAGGCGCCGGCATCGAGACCGACATGAGCCAGGAGCGCACGCGCTTCCTCGCGCGCTTGGGCATAAGGCATCCCGTGTGCCACCGGCCCTACCGTCATGATGTGGCCAACCGTTGAGCGTGGGTTCAGCGACGCGAAGGGATCCTGGAAGATCATCTGGATCCGCGGTCGAAGAGGGCGGAACTTCGCTTCGGAAAGCTTGGCTATGTCAGATCCCTCGAACAAAATCCCGCCGCCGTCGCTGTCCAGCAGTTTGATCAACAGCCGGCCCAGCGACGACTTTCCCGAACCGCTCTCGCCTACGACCCCCAGCGTGCGGCCGGGCGCGAGTTCGAACGAGACCTCGTTCACCGCTGTCACAGTCCGCTGCGCGCCGAACAGCGCGCTGCCACCACGATAGGTCTTCACCAGACCCTCAACCTTCAGGATCGGCTCCTTGCTGGCCGACTCCAGACGAGGGCGATCTTCGCCGGTCAAATGCGGTACGGCCGCGATCAGGCGCCGGGTATAAGGATGCTTGGGCGACTTCAACACCTGCTCGGCGCTACCCTGTTCGACGATGTGGCCCTTTTCCATCACCACGACGCTGTCGGCGATCTCTGCCACCACACCGAAATCATGGGTGATGAACATCACGCTCATGCCCTTGCGCCGCTGAATGTCGCTGATCAGTTGCAGGATCTGTGCCTGGGTGGTGACGTCGAGGGCGGTGGTTGGCTCATCGGCGATCAGCACCGTCGGCTCGAGCGCCAAGGCCATGGCAATCATGACGCGCTGCCGTTGCCCGCCCGAAAGCCGGAAAGGATACTGGTGATACATGAGTTGGGGATCTGGTAGGCCCACTTCAGTGAGCAGCTCAACGGCGCGGTTGCGGCAGGTTTGTGGCGTACCGAAGCCATGCGCGGCCATGACCTCGTCAATCTGCGCGCCCACCGTCATCAGGGGATTGAGCGCTGAGAGCGGATCCTGAAAGATCATCGACACGACCCGTCCACGCAGGTTGCGCAGCTTGTCTGGCGACATGCCGATGATGTTCATCCCCTCCAGCTGGATGACACCCGATGAGAGGCGGATCACCTTTGGCAGAAGCCCCATGATCGCGTTCGCCGTGACCGACTTACCCGATCCGGACTCGCCTATGATGCAGAGGATCTGGCCGCGTTTCAGATCAAACGAGATATTCTCGACCGCATGGACCCGCTCCATGCCGGCCGGCAGGCTTACGGTCAGGTCGCGCACCGAAAGCGCAACTTCATGAGGAGCTACAGCTTGGATGCTGGCGATCATCGAGACCTCTCCCTTCTCAGCCGCGCTCTTTAGCCCGCTGCGGATTGCGTTTTCGATCTCCGCCTCGTGGCGATCAATCGGTCAAACTGTTCCCTATCGTGAGCTCTCCGGCTCACTTTCAAGCCTCCCTGTCGTGGCCCTGCGGAGCCTGCCTGCCTCTTGGCGGATGTCCGGGGAGTAACGGACCTTAGTCGACAATGAGTGTGACCCCTTCTGGCCGGCAGAGTCGTTGAAACTTAGCACGCAGGCAGCAGGAACTTCTGCAAAGGAGGCCAAATTTGGCATTTCACTCTGCGCGTTTTCCGCCGCCCGGGTCACGCGACCGCATCCTTCAGACGATAGTATGTGCCTACCGTGGGAGGCATGGGAGGAAACCATGGCTTGCCGGTGTGAATCACGGCCACCTCGAAATCCCCCGAGACCGGATCGGCCACGGATCCGCCAATGGAACCGAAGTATCGGGCCAGTAGGAAGCAAACTTCATTACCGTGTCACCCTCATACTCATCCGGGGTCGATCCGATGCAATGAGTGTATGATCGACTCCGCAGGTGAGGTGCGACCCAACCGGTCATTCGTCGCAACAATTGCCCGTCTTTCATGCCTCAAACGGCAGGATGTTCCGCCCTCGTACAAAGTTCACGGCTTACGGCTGAGGCCCATACGCTAGGCTGCGCTTGGGCAGCGAGACCAGTGTCGATCCGCGTCCTAGTTGACCGAAGCGCCTGAAGACCGTGGCGTGGGGCCAGGTCACTGAATTCTGAGAAGACCGTCTTGCCAAGGTACAATCGGTCGCGCACGAGATTGAGGTCACGAGGCGGCCAGCACCAAAAACAGGGAAGTAACGATGCGCGAATATGAGATTGCCGCCATTCCTGCCGACGGGATCGGCCCGGAGGTGATTGCCGCAGGTCTCCAGGCGCTTGAGGTGCTGCAGCAGCGCTGCGGCGACTTCAAGCTGCGCGTCCAGCACTTCGACTGGGGCTCAGACTATTACAAGGCCCATGGTCGGATGATGCCCGAAGATGGAGTGGCGCAACTGAAGCGCTTCGACGCCATCTTCTTTGGCGCGGTAGGCGCTCCCGATCTGCCCGACGACATCACGCTCTGGGGCCTCCGGCTGCCGATCTGCCAAGGCTTTGATCAGTACGCCAACGTGCGGCCGACCAGGATATTGCCCGGGATTGTTTCGCCGCTGGCGGGCGTTGGCCCTGGCGATCTGGATTGGGTGATCGTGCGTGAGAATTCCGAGGGCGAGTATTCGGGCCACGGCGGCCGCGCCCATCGCGGCCTCCCCGAGGAGGTCGGAACCGAGGTCGCGATCTTCACGCGCGTCGGCGTCACCCGCATCATGCGCTATGCATTCCGGCTGGCGCAGTCACGGCCGCGAAAGCTCCTGACTGTTGTTACGAAATCCAACGCGCAGCGTCACGGCATGGTAATGTGGGACGAAATCGCAGCCGAGGTGGCGCGGGAATTCCCCGACGTCGCGTGGGACAAGATGCTAGTCGATGCTATGACAGTGCGTATGACGTTGAAACCTCGGAGCCTAGATACGATCGTCGCCACCAATCTTCACGCCGACATATTGTCGGACCTTGCAGGCGCGCTCGCGGGCAGTCTCGGCGTTGCACCGACCGCCAACATTGATCCCGAGCGGCGCTATCCCTCGATGTTCGAGCCAATTCACGGCTCGGCATTCGACATCGCCGGCAAGGGTATCGCCAACCCGGTCGCCACCTTCTGGACCGCTGCCCAGATGCTCGAACATCTGGGCGAGAGCGCAGCGGCCGTCCGGTTGATGAGCGCTGTGGAAACGGCGACGAGTGAAGGGGTGCTGACGCCCGACGTGGGAGGGACAGCGACCACGCAGGAAGTGACGGACGCCGTCTGCCGGACGATCCGCGGTTCGAACGTGTGACAGGTTTCCAATGAAGCTCGACAAGATCGACATCAAGATCTTATCCCAATTGCAAAAGAACGGGCGGGTCACGAATGTCGAGCTAGCCGACCTGGTCAACCTTTCGCCGAGCCCTTGCCTGATGCGGGTGAAGAAGCTTCAGGCGGAAGGCTTCATCACCGGCTATTCCGCCCAGATCGACGTGTCCAAGCTCGGACAGACTCTAACGATCTTCACCGAAGTCACGCTCAAGCACCATCAACAGAACGACTTCGCGAGATTTCTCACCGCAATTCAGAAAGTCGATTCTGTCATCGAATGCCATCTGGTTTCAGGCGGTTACGACTACCTAGTGAAGTTTGTCACAGCGGGCATCAGCGAGTACCAGACGATCATGGAGCGCATGATCGAATTGGATATCGGAATCGACAAATATTTCAGCTTCGTCGTGCTGAAGTCCCCAATCGTGAAATCCCATTTGCCTCTCGACATCATTTTCGACAAATGAGAAAGCTGCTCCGCAGTCTTGGACCTGGAGAGCCGCGCGCCAGCGCTCCCTGTTGCTGTTGCTGTTGTCGCTGCGCTTGTGCAACGGCAAGAGATTCCACATACCGGCAAATTGCTTTGCACTTGGCAGACGGCGGCATCACCTGAGGATTTGCTTCGGGGCGCTAACGCGCGTCGCGTTCAACCGGCCTCGTGCGACGCGCTTTAGGTTCTTGTTTTCTTTAGGTTCTTGTTTTGATGCATGTCGTTATCGCAAAACCGCTGCACACTTTTGCGCGACATGCATTAGGCGTCTACCGCAGTGACCGAGGTCGCTTCGGCGATGGCAATGATCATCCCTTCATCGCTGACCGAACGTCCTTGTCTTCGAGGGTTTGATCCAGCGTCATTCGGGTACGTTCGAGGATTCCATCGATATCGTCCTCGGTGCAGCAGAGCGGCGGCGCAAAGCCGAGGATGCCGCTGTTGAAGGAGCGGATGACAAGGCCGTTCGCCCACGCGCGCTCGAAGATGCGGCGCCCCGGATCGGCCGCCGCCGGCAGCGGCGTTTTGCGCTCCCTGTCGGTGACCAACTCGATTGCTGCCAGCATGCCGCGACCGCGGATGTCGCCAACCAGCGGGTGGTCGGCGAGCGAGCGAAGGCCTTCCATCAGGCGCTTCCCGGCCTTGCGCCCATTCTCGAGCAAGCCATCTTCATAGAGACGCAGGCATTCGAGCCCGACCGCCGCGCTCACGGGATGGGCCGAATAAGTATAGCCATGGCCGACGGCCGCTTTGCCGGCTCCGTCCGCGATGGTATTGTAGACGTGGTCCGACATGAAGACGGCGCCCATCGGCACGTAGCCCGAGGTCAGTCCCTTCGCCGTGGTCATGAAATCCGGTACGACCTCGTCTTCCTCACAGGCAAAGAGGGGGCCGGTACGGCCAAAGGCAGTGATAACTTCGTCGGCAACGAACAGAATGTCGTGTTCCTTGCACACGGCGTGCAGAGCCTTCAGCCAACCCGTCGGTGGAACGAGGACACCGCCCGAACCCTGGATGGGTTCGGCGTAGAAGGCCGCAACGCGGCCCGCGCCGAGTTCCGCGATTTTGGCCCGCAGGGCCGCGACCGATGCATCGATGATCGCCTGCGGGTCGGAACCGACCGGATTGCGATAGGCGTAGTGCGAAGGAATTTTGTGCTGCCAGTCGTATGGCACGCCGAAACCCGCATGGAAAGCCGGGATCGCGGTCAGACCTGACCCTGCCGTCGAGGATCCATGGTAGCCATACTCGACCGAGATGAACTGGTCCTTTTGCGGCGTACCCGTGGCATGGTAGTAATAGCGAATGAAGCGGATCGTACTGTCGACTGCGTCGGAGCCGCCAAGCGTGAAATAGACATGGTTCAAATCGCCGGGCGCTAGTTCGGCGAGCCTGGCAGCAAGGCGAATGGCCGGCTCGGATCCCAGCCCGAAATATCCCGTCGCATAGGGAAGCTCTCTTAGCTGCTTTGCGGCTGCTTCAACGACGCTTTCCTGGCCGTATCCGATGTTTACACACCATAGACCGGCGAATCCGTCCAGCAGGGTCTTCCCGCTTGCGTCGGTCACTGTTGCGCCCTTGGCGGATTTGAGCACCCGCACGCCCGTCTCCTCGTGGCTCCGATAGCATGAAAACGGGTGAACCAGATGTGCGCGATCGAGTTCGATCAGTGAGTTTGCCAGCATTTCTTCCTCCGATTCAGCGTAGTGCCTGACTGACGAGAGCATAAGTCGGGTGTGGTGTGGTTTCGTCCTTCAGCTCGTTTTCCAGCGTGATCTGCTACGCGGTCACGTTCATTCCGGGCCTGAATTCTCTAGGTCCAAGATAGGCTGCCGAGGACAGCAGTTCCTCCCGACCAGAACCTGAGCGATAGGCGTTTTGACTTTCCTTTGCCGCCGGCGCCGCATCTAATGCCGACGCACGGCTGAAGGGTCGCGCTCCCGCCGAAGCTCGAACGAACTCAGGCGCAACTCTCTGCCAAACCTCTCACGCAATACAAAACAATCTGCTTCAGGGCGCATCAAATGCGGCGACTAGTCTTCTCCGGTTCTCATTATGATCCTTGCTGTTAAAGGCACGCAGTGCCGACAGGATTGGAAGGATCGACGCCCATGACCCAGTTCAGACCGAAATACATCACCTTCGACTGCTACGGTACACTGACCAACTTCGACATGGCCGGCGCGGCGAGACGCGTATACGGCGCGCAGCTCTCCCCAGCTGTGATGGCGCAGTTCATCAGGGATTTCTCCGCCTATCGCCTCGATGAGGTTCTTGGCGCCTGGAAGCCGTACAGCGAGGTCGTGCACAATTCTGTGGAACGGACCTGCAAACGCAACGGCGTCGCATTCCGGCCCGAGGATGCCCAGCGCATCTATGCGGAAGTGCCGACATGGGGTCCGCACCCGGATGTCCCGGCGGGCCTGGCCAAGGTCGCCAAGGAAATCCCGCTGGTGATCCTGTCGAACTCCATGAAGAGCCTGATCATGTCGAACGTGGAAAAACTCGGCGCACCGTTCCACATGGTCATCACGGCCGAGGAGACCGGCGCCTACAAGCCTTTGATGAAGGGCTTCGAATATATGTTCGAGAAGCTCGGCTGCGGCCCGGAGGACATTACGCACGTGTCGTCCTCATTTCGCTATGATCTCATGACCGCCTATGATCTCGGTATCAAGAGCAAGGTCTGGGTGAACCGCGGCCACGAGCCTGCAAACCCCTTCTACGAATATACCGAAATCAAGGATATCGGCGGTCTGGCCGGCGCCGTCGGACTGGAGCCCGTTCGGGAATTCGCCTGAACGTCTGTTTGCTGGCGCAGTCGCGCCAGACTGAGGTGCTCCCAAAACGTTAATAATCACTGGTCGCAATAGAGAAAGGGGCGGTTTTCACCGCCCCTTTCTTTGTTGTTCCAACGCTTTAGGGGCTGCAAGTGTTTCCACCTGCTTGCAAGATAACTAGTTAAGCCCGCCAACATGAAGCGTCTTGACCTCGAGATATTCCTCGATGCCGAGCTGCGATCCTTCGCGCCCCACTCCTGACTGCTTGACACCGCCGAAAGGCGCAACCTCGGTCGAGATCATGCCTGTGTTGAGCCCGACCATACCGAACTCCAGCGCCTCGGCAACACGCCATGACCGTTGGAGGTTGTCGGTGTAGAAGTAGGCGGCAAGGCCGAACGGCGTACCGTTCGCGATGGCGATGGCCTCTTCCTCCGTCTCGAAGCGAAAAAGCGGCGCCACCGGACCGAACGTCTCTTCCGATGCCAGGAGCATCTCGGTAGTAGCCTCTCCCAGCACGACGGGCCGTGCATATTGCTTGCCCTCCGGCACCGTCTCGCTCTGGGCGATGATCTGCGCACCTTTCGCCTGTGCATCCGCGATGTGACGCTCGATCTTGTCGATCGCGGCCGCGTTGATCATCGGGCCGATCTCAGTGCCCTCGTCGGTCCCTGCGCCAACCCTCATCCGCGTGACGCGCTGGCTCAGCTTTTCGGCGAAAGCGGCGTAAACGCCTTCCTGCACGAGAATCCGGTTCGCGCAAACGCAGGTTTGACCGCCATTGCGGAACTTGGATGCGATCACCCCTTCAATTGCCTTATCCAGATCGGCGTCGTCAAAGACGATGAAGGGCGCGTTGCCGCCAAGCTCCAGGCTCAGCCGCTTGATGCTATCGGCCGCGCCACGCATGAGCAGCGCACCGACGCGGGTCGAACCGGTGAACGAGATCTTGCGCACCGTCTCGTTGGCCATCAGCTCTTTGCCGATCTCCGCCGGCATGCCGGTTACGATGTTGATAACGCCTGCCGGGATGCCGGCTCGGTCCGCCAGGACGCCGAGCGCGAGCGCCGAGAATGGCGTAAATTCCGACGGCTTGATGACAACCGTGCAACCTGCGGCCAGCGCCGGTGCTACTTTGCGCGTGATCATCGCGTTGGGGAAATTCCACGGCGTGATGATGGCGCAGACGCCGACGGGTTCTTTCAGCACCAGAATGCGGCGATCGGCCGTGGGTGACGGAATGGTCGAGCCACCGATCCGGCGCGCCTCCTCCGCAAACCATTTCACAAAAGATGCGCCGTAGCGGATTTCCGCCAACGCCTCGGCAAGCGGCTTGCCTTGTTCCAGCGTCAGCAGGAGCGCGAGATCCTGTTCGTGCTGGCGGATGAGGTCGTGCCAGCGCTCCAGAAATCCTGCACGCTCGGCATGGGTCCTTTTCTTCCAGCCTTTGAAGGCCTCAGCCGCAGCGTCGATTGCGGCTCTCGTTTCGTTCTCCGCCATTTCGGGAACGGTGCCGAGAACACTTTGGCTGGCAGGGTCAATGACATCGACCACGCCCTTCGTTTCCGCATCCCACCAGACACCGCCAATCAGCGCCTGCTGGCGGAAAAGGTCGGAATCGTTGAACATACCAATCTTCGTCATCGCATTCATGGTCTTTCCTCTGCTCTTTCAGGTTAATCCTGCCAGCACGGCCTGCGTGATTGTTTCAGTCCTGTCCTTGCCTGCGATCGTGCCAATCCCCCGCGCGGTTGCGGACTCGATCGCCGACATCACTTCTGCCGCAGCCTGCCCCTCACCCAGATGCCCGAGCATCATCGCACCGGACCAGATCGCGGCGATCGGATTGGCGACGCCGAGATGCGCGATGTCGGGCGCCGAACCATGGACCGGCTCGAACATGGAAGGCGCGCTGCGATCGGGATTGATATTGGCAGAGGCGGCATAACCCAGCCCGCCCTGGATGGCCGCTCCAATATCAGTGAGGATGTCGCCAAACAGGTTCGAGGCGACGATTACGTCGAGGCTTTCCGGCGCCAGCACCATGCGGGCAGCCATGGCGTCGATGTGGTAGTGCGAGACCTCTACATCGGAATAGTCTTTCGCTATCTCGCGCGTGACCTCATCCCAGAAAACCATGGAATGTTTCTGCGCGTTGGATTTGGTGACAGATGCCAGCTTCTTGCGGCGCGCCCGCGCCTGTTCGAAACCGAAACGCATGATCCGTTCGACACCCGCACGCGTGAAGATTGCTGTCTCAATCGCGACCTCATTGGCTGTGCCGGAATGGACGCGCCCGCCGGCGCCGGAATATTCGCCTTCCGTATTCTCGCGGATGCACAGGATGTCGAAACCATCGGAGCGGAGCGGCCCCTGAACGCCCGGCAACAGCCGGTGCGGTCGTATGTTGGCGTACTGCGTGAACCCTTTCCGGATCGGCAGGAGCAGTCCGTGAAGCGATACTGAGTCGGGCACTTCCGCCGACCAGCCCACAGCGCCGAGATAGATCGCATCGAATTTTCGAAGTGTCTCGATGCCGTCTGACGGCATCATTGCACCGGTCTCCAGGTAGTAGGCGCACGACCATGGGAATCTTGTGGCGGCAAGGGCGAAACCGCCCCGCTTGGCCGCCGCCTGCAGCACCTGCCACGCCGCCTGCGTCACGTCCTTGCCGATGCCGTCGCCGGGGATGAGCGCTATCTTGTAGGTCTTCATTGATGGAGGTCCTCGTTCGCACTAACGTCATCGGAACAATAGTGGACCGTCCGCCGCATTTTCCGTCGAGGATGAGCCGCCCGACGGCGTCGAATCGCGTCGGGCGGAACTTGGAAAGCCGATTGTTCTGGAACCGCCGCGTGCTCTATTCGGCCGGACCTTGAGCACTGAACTCAGTCATAAACGCTGACGTAGATCTTGCGTACGGTCTCGATCGTGCGCCAGACGCCGACGAAACCCGGCTTCATCACGAAACTGTCGCCGGCGCGGTAGGTCTTGGTCTCACCGCCCTTCTCCTCGATTTCGACGAGACCCGAAACGATGTGGCAGAACTCGTAGATAGTTCCCTTGATCGAATGCGTCTCGCCGGGCGTCGCTTCCCAGACGCCGGTCAGAACTTTCTCACCTTTTGAGGCATCCTGCGCCCAGGTCTTGAAGGATGGAGTGCCGGAAATGAGCCGCTCCGGAGCCGGTAATGCCTCCTTCGGCGCGAAGTCTGGAACTGTGTCGATCGTGATCAGAAGTGACATGTGATGTTTCCTGGTTAGTAGCCGAGTGTCCGATCGACGAGGCCGATCAGTTCTTCTCCGGCGCGGTGGCGCCGGATATTGTCCACGACGGATTGTGCCGCCGTATGCGGTTGCGTCACCGAGGCGATATGCGGCGTTATCATCACCTTCGGATGCGACCAGAGCGGATGGTCTTCCGGGAGCGGTTCTGGATCAGTGACATCAAGCATCGCCGCAGATACATGACCGATGTCGAGCGCGTTGATCAGCGCGGCCTGGTCTAGTTGCGGACCTCTGCCGACATGCAGCAGCTGCGCCCCGACGGGCAGTAAGTCGAAGAACTCTGCATCGAGCATGCCGTGCGTTTGTTCCGTGAGCGGGAGCAGGCAGACGAGAATATCCGTTTGCTTCAGAAAGCCCGCGAGTTGGTCCCTGCCGTGAAAACAGGCGACGTCCTCTATCCGCTTTTCGCTGCGGCTCCACCCGGCAAGCGGAAACTGGAACGGCTTCAAGCGCTCGATAGCCGCGCGGGCCAGCATGCCAAGGCCGAGGAAACCAACCCGGCGTTCGGCCGCCTGTCGACCGGCAATCGGTTGCCAGAGGCACCTTTTCTGCTGCTCGAGATAGGCGGGCATCTGCCGGTGGAGCGCCAACACGCCGAGCGCGACGTATTCCTGCATCATGCGTATGATGCCATCCTCGACCATGCGCACCAGCTTCACATGGCTTGGCACCACGTCCTGCTTGAACTGGTCGACGCCCGCGCCGGTGGAAAACAGCACTTCCAGATTGCGGTAGCGCGAAATCTCGTCCGGCACCGTCCAGGTAATGAGATAGCGCACCTTCTCTGGCTCCATTTCATCGCCGGAATGGAGGAATTCCAGATCCGGGATCTGGCGCGCAAATATCTCGCGGAAGACCGCGGCACGCGCGGCATCGGAATTGAAAAGAAACGCCATGGTGACCGCCCCTTCCTTCAGGCCGCAAGAAGCGCGCCGAGCCCCTCGATCATCTTCCGGCAAGCGGCGAGTTCACCGATCTCGATATATTCGTCGGCACGATGGGCACGGCCGATATCGCCGGGGCCGCAAATGACCGCATCGATTCCGGCCTGCTGATAAAGCCCGGCCTCCGTACCGAAGCTGACGGCTGTCAGCGGCTCCTGCCCCGTCAGCTCCGTCATAACGGCCGCTAGATCCCTCCCATTCGCGGGCGCAAGGGCGGGATAGGAACTCAACTCGTGCCACGCCACATCGAAGCCACTGTCGCGCAGATCGAAAAGCCGGGCCTTGACCGGCTCAAGCAGGGAGGATGGAGAAACGCCGGGCACGGCACGCACCTCGACGTCAGCGGTGCAACGGTCGGGGATGATGTTGACGGCTTGTCCACCGGCGATGACGCCCACCTGCAAGGAAGAATATGGGGGCTCGAAATTATCATCGAACGGCCCGTCGGCGAGGGATTGGCCATAGGCCACGACGTGCGTGATGACACCGGCCATGGCGTGCACCGCATTGAGTCCGAGATCGGGGCGTGACGAATGGCCGGATCGCCCGATCACCTCGAGCCGTGCGGCCGCCTTCCCCTTGTGCGCGCGCACAGGCTGCATCCGGCTCGGCTCGCCGATAATCGCGCCAAGCGGCTTCTCGCATAAGCTCGGCAACGCCGCTAAGAGGTGCGGCACGCCACGGCAACCCGCCTCTTCGTCATAGGAGAACGCGAGATGAACTGGCTGTCGCAGATTCATCGCCAAAAGTTCGGGAAGCACGGCCAATGCGCAGGCGAGAAAGCCCTTCATGTCGGTGGTGCCGCGGCCGTAAAGCCTGCCGCCCTCGCGGCGCAGGACAAACGGATCCGAGCTCCATTCCGGCTCGCCGGCCGGCACGACATCCATATGTCCAGAGATGATATAGCCCCGAGCCTGGCGCGGGCCGATCGTGACGAAGAGGTTGGACCGGTCACCCTCGGGTCCGGGGAGAACTGTCACCTCGGCTCCTGCCGCCTGACAGTAGTCGCGGATCCAATCGACGATCGCGCTGTTTGGCGTGCCCACAACAGAGGGAAATGCAACCAGAGTCGCGAGGATTTCTTCCACGTTCATGGCGGTCGCTCTGCTTGCACACTATCACCGGTCGCGACCAGCCTACCCGTATGGAGAAGTGTTCCCTGCCGAATCGCGCCGTGCTTTGGCCGAAGATTGCGAAAAAGCACCTCAAACCAGCGAAACCTGCTGGCTTTCCCCTGTAAAGATGCTGCAAAAGAGGCCTGTCGCAAACATGGCAATCGGAGCCTTAGCACCGCGTGCCTTGCGCATTCGTTGAAGGACCGGATCGACTGAGATGCAGAGATCAGTACGCCTGAAATCCTTCGAACTGGTCGCGCGGGACATTGATGATGTCGACGTCAAGCTACTGCACGCGCTGTCGATCTCAGTCCGCTGGCCTCATCGGCCGAAGGATTGGGACTTTCTGCGCCGCGCCGGCCGCGGCATTGTTGCCGTTGATGGTATTGGACGCGTTTTCGGGAGCGCGATGTGGTTTCCCCACGGGGACGATTTCGCCACCATCGGCGTAGTGATCACAACACCGCGCACGCAAGCGCAAGGAGGCGGCCGATGGCTCATGGACTTGGTGCTCGAGCAATGCGGCGATCGCAACTTGGCACTCAATGCTACCCATGCTGCCTATCCTCTTTATGTCTCACTCGGTTTCACGACCGAGGCGATCGTATACATGCGCCAGGGGGAGGTCCCACAGACACCCCCAACAATGCCGGCCCTGGACGGTCAATTGCAGGCGCTATCGAGCGAGAGGCTGAAGGAGATCACGGCGTTGGATACGCGCGCGTTTGGGACAAACCGCGAGAGGCTGCTCGCGTTGCTCGCGGCCGATGCCTCAATCTGCACTTTGAGCCGTGGCGGCGAGATCGTCGGCTATTCCATGTGTCGCGAGTTCGGGCGTGGCCACGTGATCGGCCCCATGGTCGCGCGCAACGATCTAGACGCGGTCCATCTCACAGCCGTGCATCTGAAGGAACTGGCAGGACGGTTCGCCCGCGTCGATACGCGCGAGAAGGATGGCGTGTTTGCCGCGTTTCTCCAGCAGTGCGGCCTCGGCATCGCCGAGACCGTTACGACCATGTCCAAAGGGCACCGCTTTCTGAACCGGGAAGACAATGGGCCTTGGGTCTATGGATTGGCCGGCCACGCCTTGAGTTGAATGCAAGCACACTGTCGCCTTCAACCAGCGGCCAGAGGATCAGGTCGATCAGTGCGCGCGTCGATCAACCGGCATAATTCGGTTGCCGTATCACGCGGCCGGAACGGCTGCCGCTTCGAATCTGCTCCTAATCCCGGATTCGGTTTCCGCTGCCGGCATTATGAGCGTCCGACGCCCATCCGCCACGCCATCCACGATGACATGGCCGATGCCGCGCGAGCAGGGCTCAATGCGCGCGTTGAGGTGATAAATGTCCCGCAGCAGATCGGATGTGATGACGTCCGGCGATGACCCGCATGCGACCAGCCGGCCGTCCGCGATGACCATTGTCTGATCGCTGAAGCGCAGGGCGTGATTGAGGTCGTGCAGGGCGATCAGCACGACCATGCCTCGCGCCTGAGCAAGTTCCCGCATGAGACCGAGCACTTCCACCTGCCGCGACAGATCGAGTGCTGATGTCGGTTCGTCCATCAGCAGGACCTCGGGCTCACGCACAAGCGTTTGTGCCAGGCTGGCGAGTTGCCGCTGGCCGCCGGAAAGCTCGCCGATGTTGCGGAAAGCGATATCGGCGATGCCGAGCGCCGCCAGGGTCTCGTCGATGCAAGCCAGATCATCGTCGCTCACAGACCAGCCCATACCCTGCTTGCGGGCGAGCAACACTGACTCATAGACGGTGAGCACCGCGTTGGCGGACGTTTCCTGTGGCATGTAGCAGATGCCGCTCTTCCCGCGAATGGCCCCCTCGACATGCATTGCTCCCGGTCCGTGCAGGAGGCCGGCGATGCGCCTGAAGAGCGTCGACTTCCCGGCGGCATTCGGACCGATCACCGCCACGATGTCTCCGCCCTCGAACGCTGGCGTCGTCACATCCCGAAGCCGGAGGCTCGTGCCGTAGCGCGCGCCGAGCGCCTCGAGCCGGATCGTCACCATGAGCGCCTCGTGCTAGACAGGATGAGCGAGATGAAGAACGGGATGCCAATGAGTGAGGTGACGATGCCGATCGGGAAGACCGTCCCCGGGATAAGCGACTTGCTGACGACCGAACTGGCCGACAGGATGAGCGCACCCGACAGGGCCGAGGCGGGCAGGAAGAAGCGTTGGTCCTCGCCGATGACCATGCGCGCGATGTGCGGGCCCACAAGTCCGATAAAGCCTATGGTGCCGACGAAGGCAACGGGGATGGCGGCGAGAAGGCTCACCAGAATCAGCGTCTCAAGCCGCAGGCGGCCGACCTTGACGCCGAAGCTGGCCGCCTTGTCCTCACCAAGCCTCAACGCCGTCAGCGCCCAGGTGCGCCGGGCGAAAATGGGTAAGACTGCGAGGAGAATGAATGTGGTGACTGCAAGCTTGGGCCAGGTGGCCTTGGTGAGGCTGCCCATTGTCCAGAAGACGACCGCCGCCAGCGCTTCCGCCGACGCGAAAAACTGGACGAGCGCGAGCAGCGCATTGAAGGTGAAAACCAGCGCGATGCCGAGCAGCACGATGGTCTCCGCGGTGACGCCGCGCTTTACGCTCAGCACGTGAATGAGGAAGGCCGCCAGCATCGCCATCACAAAGGCGTTGATCGGCACTACATATTCGACTGCGGCGGGGATAAGCCTCACCCCGAAGGCAAGTGCAAGCGCGGCGCCGAAGCTCGCGGCGGCGGATATGCCGAGCGTGAAGGGGCTCGCCAGCGGGTTGTTGAGGATGGTCTGCATCTGTGCGCCGGCCACGGCGAGCGCCGCCCCGACGACGATGGCCATCAGGGCTACCGGCATGCGGATGTCCCAGAGCACCACGCGCACCTGCTGCGGCACCGTGTCGGGAAACACAAGCGCCCGCACGACCTCGGCAAGTCCGTAGCGGGCGGGACCGACCGCAAGGTCGACGCACAGGCTGAAGAGCAGGGCAGCGCCGAGGCCGGCAAGGATCAACTGCCGCCGCCAGACGAGAGCGCGGTAACGCCCTCGTCCATCGGTGCTGTCGAGCGCGGTGCTGATGGCCGTCGATTCAATCGACATCGGTCAGCGAGACCCAGTGGCCGGGCCTGTATGCGACGGGCAGGAATTTCTCCTGCAACTCCCTGAAGGTCGCCTCGGGATCGAGATCGGCGAAAAGATCCGGATGCAGCCACTTCGCCATCTGCTGGATGGCGACGAACTGATAGGGGCTGTTGTAGAACTGATGCCAGATGGCATGCACGGCGCCGTCCTCGACGGCCTTCACGCCGGTCAGCGCCGGCCGCTCGGTCAGCGCCTTCAGCTTGCGCAGCGCCTCTGCCTCATCACGGCCGGGGCCGACGCCGACCCAGGCACCGCCCGGCACATAGGCTTCCCACGAGCCGCCGGTGACGATGATCTGATCCGGGTCGGAGGCGATGATCTGTTCGGGATTGAGTGTGCCGAACGTGCCGGGGATGATGTCATTGGCGATGTTGTCGCCGCCCGCCATCTCGACGAACTTGCCGAAATTGTCGTCGCCGAAGCTCATGCAGCAATCGTCCGAATAGCCGCCGGCGCGTTCGATGAAGACCTTGGGCCTTTCCGGCTTGGCCTTCTCGATGACGTCGGTAACGCGCGCGATCTCGGCGGCGCGCCAGGTGATGAATTCCTCGGCGCGCTCCTCCTTGCCGAACAGCTTGCCGAACAGGCGCGTGCTGGGTTCGGTGTTGGTAAAGGGACGCTCGCGGAAATCGACATAGACCAACGGAATGCCGGCGGCGGCGAGCTTCTCGATATATTTGGCGTCTTCCGTGGCCTGCTTCGACTCGATGTTCATCAGGATGACGTCGGGCTTGAGCGACACCGCCTGCTCGACGTCGAAAGTGCCGTCCTTGAAACCGCCGAAGGTGGGGATCTCCGCCATCCTGGGGAATTTTTCGAGATAGGCGGCGTAGTTGTCCGGATCCGCTTGGCTAAAATCCTCGCGCCAGCCAGCGATGCGCTTGAACGGGTCCTCGGTGTCGAGCGCCGCGACGAGATAGACCTGCCGGCCCTCACCTAGGATTACCCTCTCGACCGGGACGTTCACCTCGACCTGGCGGCCCGTGATGTCAGTCACTGCAACCATTTCGGCCCTGGCGGCCAGCGTCATCGACAGGGCGACGATAGCGGCCGCCATCGTCCCTGCTGGGACCTTTCCGAAATTCATCGCGCCCTCTCTTGAAGTGGATTAGCCAGAGGTGCCTTATAAAAGATGACTTCAATTCTCAAGAAATATCTTTTAGAGCAATTCCAGACTGGTACGACGACAAGGGGTCTGGAATGGCGGGCGAGCCCAATTATTCGCTGCGGGACGAGATACGCGACTATTGGTCGACGCGCGCCGAAACATTCGACCTTTCGGTGGGGCATGAAATCTTCTCACAGCGGGAACGCATGGCCTGGCACAGGCTGATGCTCAAGCACTTGGGCCCCGGGGATGGGCGTCGCGCGCTCGACCTCGCTTGCGGCACCGGGGTTGTATCCCATCTCATGCACGACCTGGGTTATGCCGTGACCGGGCTCGATTGGTCAGAGGCCATGCTTGCCCGCGCGCGTGCAAAGGCGACGCAGAGGGAAAGCGGCATCCGGTTTCTGATCGGCGACGCCGAGCGCACCCTTGAAAAAGGAGAAAGCTACGACGTCCTCGTCACCCGTCATCTCGTCTGGACGTTGGTGGATCCGCGAGCGGCGTTCGCCGAATGGTTCTCGCTGCTCAAGCCTGGCGGACGGCTGCTGATCATTGATGGTGATTTCGTCAGTAGGACCTGGGTTACCCCTCTGCGACAAGTCCTGGAAAGGGCTGTTGGCCGGACAGTCGGGCCAGTCCACGGAGTGGATCAGGCGATGGTGGGCCGCCATCGCAGCATCCTGTCACGGCTCCACTTTTCGCACGGCGCCAAAGCGGACGAGGTCTGCGCGCTTCTCGTCGAGGCTGGCTTCGAAATACCTGTGGTCGACACCCGGCTCGGCGCGATTCATCGCGCGCAGGCGCGGCACATGAACTTCCTCAAGGTCCTGGAACGGTCGATGCAACATCGCTACGCGATCTGCGTGACGAAGCCGGCCTTGCGCATGGGTTCGCCGACATGCTGACCAGCATCGGGCATCGTGCTCCGGAGGCCGGTGGCGCCAGCCCCCAGCTACTCGGTGCCGCCTGATCTACGGCATGGGCTATTCGGGGCATGGCGCGCAATTATCGACGCTGATCGGAAGTGTTTTAGCAGACATTGCAATGGGCCGCACGGATACCAATCCAATCGATGGCATGCACTGGAATGCAGTCCCGCTGCATACCGGCAGGCCGTGGTTCCTGCCGATGGTAGGCACCTATTATCGGCTAAAGGACATGCTAACTTGATTCCATCGAGAGGCCCCAATATGGCCGACCGACACGGCCAACAGAAGGATTCATCGTATCGGCACCTCTCGCTCTTGACCGGCCTCAAGGGACTCCAAAGAGATTCCCAAGATTTCAGTCGGTACCCGCAAGGAATGGAACAAGATCGCGAAGCACGGCTTCCGGCGCCTCTTCCGGAACGATGTGGCCACTACCTTTCACGACGACGCCGCGCAGTTGTTCTGTCACGTCGACGAGGATCGCGCGCGATCCGTCGCCGGCGGAAAACTCCCCGCCCATCGCCAGAACCGGCATCTTCAGTCGAGTTTTCCGGCGCTCCGTGTTCTGGGCGATCGTTTCCGGGATAGCTCGATAGTATGAAAAGCCCGCCCTGAGGGCGCCCGGGCTTGAATAGGCGGCGATGTAGGTGTCAACCGCGACCGCCTCGCGCTGAACCGACCACTGTTCGAACATCCAGGTGAGATAT
Organism: Mesorhizobium sp. M0778; assembly: GCF_040320105.1. NCBI lineage: Bacteria > Pseudomonadati > Pseudomonadota > Alphaproteobacteria > Hyphomicrobiales > Phyllobacteriaceae > Mesorhizobium > Mesorhizobium sp. M0778. The sequence continues at coordinate 104,005 of NZ_JAMYPA010000016.1, forward strand.
TGCGCCTCGCGACCCTGGATCAGCATCTCTGGGAGGTCAGAGAGCTGGTTGAACATGAAATGCCAGCGGAACTTGAGTTTCTCGACAGGGCCGAAGATTTCGGCATTTGGGGCGATCCCCGGAATGCTCGCATCCATGAGAGCGACGCGCTCCACCGCATCCGGGAAATCGGCTGCGAGCGCGTAGCCGATCCACTTGCCGATGTCGTGGCCAACGACCTGAAACCGCGCATATCCGAGCAAACGCATCAAGCCGTGCAGATCCGCCGCTGCGGTCGCGGTATCATATCCTCGAGCCGGCCGGCTCGACTGCCCGATGCCGCGGGGATCGACCGCGATAGCCTTGAAACCCGCCTCGGCGAGGCCTTTCATGACATGCCGCCAGACATACCAGGTCTGGGGCCAGCCGGGGATGAGCAGGACCGGCAGTCCATCGCCGACCGAAACATGGTGCAGGCGAACGTCGCCGACCTCGCTGTAGCCCTGAACGAAGCCGGCCTCAGAGTCATTCTCTACAGTTGTGCGTTGCATGACTTCCTCCTACACGCCCAGCCCGAGCATCCGGCGATTGGCATCCCGATCGGCACCCGTTCCGGCGAAGTCGTCGAAGACCTTGTCGGTGACCCTGATGATGTGGTCACGGATGAACGCAGCACCTTCGGCAGCTCCATCTTCCTGATTCTTCAGGCAGCATTCCCATTCCAGAACCGCCCAGCCTTCGAACCCGTATTGCGCGAGTTTTGAGAAGATCGGTCGGAACGCGACCTGGCCATCTCCCAGCGAGCGGAAGCGGCCCGCCCGGTCAGTCCAGCCCCGATATCCGCCGTAGACGCCTTGTCGACCGGTCGGATTGAACTCCGCGTCCTTGACGTGAAACATCCGGATGCGCTCGTGGTAAATGTCGATGTAGTCCAGGTATTTCAGTTGTTGCAGCAGCAGGTGGCTCGGATCGTAGAGGATGTTGCAGCGCCGATGGCCTCCGACCTTACCGAGGAACATTTCGAAGGTTTCGCCGTCATGCAGGTCTTCGCTCGGGTGAATTTCGTAGCAGAGGTCGATGCCTGATTCCTCGCAAGCCTCCAGGATTGGCAACCATCGCTTCGCCAATTCTTCGAATGCAATGTCTACGATCCCTTCCGGACGCTGAGGAAAAGGGAAAAAATAGGGCCACAGTAGCGCTCCCGAGAATGTTCCCATCGCGCTAAGCCCGAGCCTCCTCGAAGCCCTTGCCGCTAGGTTCACCTGCTGCACGGCCCACGCGCTTCGCTCGTTGGGCTTCCCGCGCAGAGCTTCTGGGGCAAAGCCGTCGCACATCGCGTCATAGGCCGGGTGCACGGCGACGAGTTGCCCAAAAAGATGGGTCGCGAGTTCCGTGATGACGATGCCACGCTCAGCGAGCATACCCTTGATGTCGTCGCAATAGGCCTGGCTTTCCGCCGCCTTTTCCACGTCGAACAGCCTCCGATCCCAAGCCGGTATTTGGACACCCTTGAAGCCGAGATTGGCGCACCAGTCGGCAATGCCCTCGAGGCTGTTGAATGGTGCGGCATCGGCACTGAATTGGGCGAGCATCAGGCCAGGCCCCTTCATCGTGTTCATATCATGGTCTCCTCGTGCACTTTGTTTGTCGATCGATAAACAATCACTTGCGCTGCCGAGTCAATCCTATTATTGGTCGCTCGCTCAAGAATAGACGAATAGATTGATTGCGAAGCAATTGGTCACGCTTTGGGAGGAAGCCGTGTCCTTGATCTATGAGCTTCACTACGGCTCGTTCGGCCATGTGAGCGTATTGGAGCTTTCGGATCCGCTAGCCGAGCACGCGCACTCGATGGCCAATCTCAGCGTCTGGCTCGAAGGGGACCCGGTCGAGCTAAGTGTAGCGTCGAAACGCGGCGGGTTCGATCAAGATCGGGCTACGCTCATCGCGCCGTTTGTATCTCATAGCGTCTCGCTACCTCAGGGAGGCCGCGCTAAGACGCTGTCATTCTATCTTGACCGGCGCTGGCTGGGGACCATTCTCGCTGGGGCCGATCCGACGAGCCGTTTTACGACGGTCGAACTGAAGCTCGACCGGACAAGCCAGGCCCTTGCCGCCGGGATTGGGCGCGACCTCGCCGGCGGCAACGGTCTCCAGATCGACGCACGTATGGAAGCACTGCTGCTCGGCTTGCTTGGCGCCGCGAAGGGCGGACGAGACAGTGCCGACGGAAGGCCCCCGCTCGATTTTCGCCTGTCAAAGGCCATCCGCTTGATGCAGGGCGATATCGCCCGCGAGCATTCGCTTAACGAGATCGCTCGCCACGCCGGGATGTCGCGGGCCCGTTTCTTTTCGATGTTCCGCGACCACATGGATCTCACACCAGGTACGTACTGGAACACCTTGCGCATCGAGCACGCTATTTCGATCATGAGACAGCAAGGAACGAACCTCACCCGGCTAGCCGGCGATCTGGGCTTCGATGCCCAAGGGAATTTTTCACGATTCTTCCGCCAGCAAACCGGCGTAGCGCCGAAGCAGTACCGCCGCGCAATGCGGCAAGCGATTTCCAGTAAGAAACGAGTGACAATCGAGACACATGCATGAAACTGCTTCGCTACGGGCCTGCCGGCGCCGAACGTCCCGGACTGCTGGATCGGGAAGGGCGAATTCGCGATCTGGGAGGAATTGTCCAGGACATCGCGGGGACGGCTCTGGCGCTGCCCTCGCTGGAGCGCATTGCCGCATTGGATCCCGAGACCCTGCCTCTCGCAGAGGGGGATCCACGTATAGGGCCATGTGAGATGTGCGGCTACTGCACGACTTGCTCGTATCGGCAGGCGACCAATTCGCTCTCCGCTATGCCGGCCTTCATGCCGTCGCCGCATGCCGCTTGGAGCGCGGTTATCGTCTTATGGGCATCGATATCGGCGCCGAGGACACCCCAATCGAGGCCGGCCTGGGCTTGGCTGTCGGTTGGAGCAAGCCAGACGATTTCATAGGGCGCCATATCGTGGAGGCCCCAGCGAGGCAAGGCGCCGCGCTCGCGCCTGCTTCAGTTCTCTCTCTTGGCGGCGCCGATAGCGCGCCAATTCTGATCGGCAATGAGGTGATCTGGCGCGACGACGAGCGTGTCGGCACCATTATGGACTTTGGTGGGCCCGGAGGGTGCTTGGAAAGTCAGAAATGTCAAAGGCTTATTCGACAGTGGGACTGTGTTGCGTTACTATGCTTTCCAATGTTTTCCGGTTATTTTGTCCCACCTTCTGATGCCGATTGCGTTCATTCGCCCACGAACGAGTGACATCCGCCTAGCTCAAGAGTTTCGGGGCCTGAGCAGGAATGATGCACCATTTCGAGACGTTCGAATTGGCGATTGGCATTGCAGTTTCATCCTAGACCAAGACTAGTTCTGCCAAGTTAGCGTCACCGCCTCCCGTTGCACCCGCTGCCAATCTGCCTCGGTCAATTTCCGATTCCACAAGCGTCGTTCCTGAATGAGCGTTCAGCCTTCCTAGTGGCAATTAGCCAGCGACACGTTGACCGTTCTCGTCATGCGCAGGTGAAATCTACGTCCGACCATAAACGTCGTCGAAGCGCACGATATCATCCTCGCCGAGATAGTCGCCGCTCTGCACTTCAATGATCACAAGGTCGATTCTGCCAGGGTTTTCCAGCCGATGCGTATGGCCGCAAGGGATGTAGGTCGACTCGTTGGTCGCCAGGAACAGCTCCCGGTCGCCGTTGACTATTTTCGCAGACCCGCTGACCACCACCCAGTGCTCGGAGCGATGGTAGTGCATTTGCAGGCTCAAACGTCTACCGGGCTTCACCTCGATGCGTTTGATCTTGAAGCGCTCGCCTTCCTCTAGAACCGTATAAGTACCCCATGGCCGGTGTACGGTGCTAGGGACCAGATGAGCTTCATGTCCGGAAGCCTTGAGGCCCTCGAACAGCTTCTTAACGTCCTGAACGCGGTCGCGGGATGCGACGAGCAAAGCATCCGGGGAATCCACGATCACCAGATCGCTGACGCCGACCGTTCCGATGACGCGCTTGTCGGAGCTCACGTAGCTGCCGGTCGTGTCGACCATGTGAACATCGCCGCGGATCCTGTTCCCGCTTTCGTCGGGGACGATCAAATCGGCCATTGCGTTCCAGGATCCAATGTCGTTCCAACCCATGTCGCAGGGAACCACGGCAAGTTTATTCGTCTTCTCCATGACAGCGTGGTCGAGCGAGATTCGCGGCGCGGAGCCGAAATGCTCAGGCGCGAGTTCGATTTTGGCAAAGCCATCGCCTTGACTGAACCGGCCGTTCTCGTAGCTGTCGGAGACGGCCTGGATCACCGCGGGGCAATGCGATGCCATCTCGTCGAGCATGGTTTGTGCGCTAAAGCAGAAAATGCCGGCATTCCAGAAGAAGCGCTTGGACGCGACATAGGCTTTGGCTGTGTCCAGATCCGGTTTTTCAACGAAACGGACGACTTTCTCACCATCCGCTTCGATATAGCCGAATGCGGTGTCCGGTCTGGTTGGGGTGATGCCCAATGTGGCGATCCGCCCGAGCTTCGCATGTTCGATGGCCCGGCCCATGACGTCTAAAAATGCAGGCAGGTTTCCAACCATGTGATCGGCCGGGAAGACGCATAGAATTGCGTCAGTGCCTTGCGTTGCCCGGGCATGAATGGCGGCTGCCGCCACGGCGGCGGTCGTATCGCGGCCTTCAGGCTCGAGCAGAAAGGTGCGCGGCAGGACCACGGAATCCAGTTCGTCAAAGTCGTCCTTCGTAACGAAGAGGTGTTCGCCGGATATCACACCGACGAGTTCCACTACGCCCTCTATCGAAGCGGCGCGCAGCACAGTGTGCTGAATGAGAGAATGTCCATCGGCTACTTTGAGGAAAGGTTTGGGGTGCGATTGCCTCGAAGCGGGCCATAGCCGCGATCCGGCTCCACCGCTGATAATGACAGGAACCACTTTCATTAAACAACCTCGATTTCGTCTCTGGACGTCATTGCCCGCGCCCTTAGCGTCAGCGTCACGACCGCCGTCGCTCTGGGATGGTCTTGCGGCGCTCCGAGTAACAGCGAAGTTCTGGCGCGTTGCCGGACGGCCGCAGATGAATGATCTCGTCATTCTGTATTCGTGCCCTAAGGCCGTCGGTTTTCATCGACGTCGGCAACAGTCCCGAATGGAGCCAAGAACTGCTGCAGTGTGTCCGGATCCTCGAGCCTGCGGATCAAGCTGAGCAGCTGCGGGACATTTAGCGTATGCCATGGCCCGCCTCTCGTGGACTGCGGTCGATGTCTCTATGCCTGTTCGTTGCATCTGCCGAATTGTCCAGATAGCGGGTCCTAATCAAGATGAGAGATTCTTTGGCTGCCTTCTATCAAAATCAAACGACTTGGGTCCTTCAGATTGAACTCAATTACCCGCGGTACGAAAAGGCGTGCATATCGTGTAAAGGCGCTCGTCGGAGGAAACCGAATTACGGTATCGCAGCGCCCGAGAAGATACATCTCAACGAGGGCGGAAATTCCGCCGTCAATCCCGAGTGCTGCAGTGTGCAAGGGGCCATCTTGATCGGATCGGAAACGCTTGGGGACGGTGAGAAGATCGGGAAACCTGGCCGACAGGTGATCCAGGATCTGCGCGCTGTCCGTGCACAAGAACAGCCGCACAGGCTTGGGGTGCGGTAACGCTTTAGCCTTATCAACCGCAGTGCACACTTGTCGAACGGCGAACTCCGGATCGGCCCAGTAGGGCGCATGGTCCATGATGTCTTCACCGTTACCATGTCGAACATGAACCCCGATGATGCTGTGCCCCTCAAAACATTCTTGGTAAATGGCATCTATGCGTGTTTGAATTTCAGACCGAGGCTTGACACTCTGGAAGACCTGCCGCTCGGCATCCTCATCGCAGCGCCACATCAAACAAGCGTCACACACTACTGTGTTCGCTTCGACATCGTGTTCGGCCTGAAAGAGCTCGCCCAACGCGTCGCGCTCTTGGAAAATCTGCTCATCTGGGCGGTAAAGGCAGTCGATCGCTGGCTTATTCCACCACTCCGGGAAGAAGGGACCCGGGAAGGAAAAGTCGTTGATCCGGTCGTCGCAAATAGCCGGTACGCCAGCGATGTCATTGATCGGTTGGAAGAACACCGGAAAGGCATTTGTGAAGGGTTGGTCGAGATAGCAGGACCCGCGCCAGTCGACGGCGAGCGTTCGTCCCGACCGCTGAGCGTAGCGCCAAGCGGCCGCCAGCGACCACAGACAATCACCGAACCCCGTACGCCTCTGAGAGACGACGAACCGGCGCTCTACCAATCCACTGACCTGCATTTTCGGAAATCTCGTTTCAGAGACGAGGTTGCATCTGACTTGGGATCTCTTAATCGATACTAGTCGACCGTTACGCCGGGCGATTTGGTAGAGGCTGCGCCGTGGGGCAGAGAGCTCCGTCAGCACTGCCTATCCTTATCTCTGTGACGCTCGCAAATCTTGACGCCGGTACACTCGCTCCGGTTTAAATTCAGCGTTCTCTAATGCGCCCGGCGACATGTGTAAAATTGATTGCGTGGATGTGGCCCATCCATGTGTTGGATACTAAGGCGTTCCTTGACGATGAGCTCTGCTGACGTGGGGCCGCGCCTTGCTAAGCGAAACAGCCGGTCGAGGCAGTCCACAAAGTCCCTTTTTCAAGTCCAATTCTTAACTGCCTCAACCTAACATGGCATTTGCGGGGCGTTTCCTGAAGGACGGATGTGCAGGACCCGCCAGCCGTCGAATGTCAGGCGCAGGCCATCCACGTCATTTATGGCCATCATGGCGTCCGGTCCCATCGAAAGATGCGACACGGCGCCCTCTGACGCTTTCAAGTGCGCCAACATGGCGCAACTCCTGCCGGATAGCTTTCGATCCGGCTGGACTGAGCGACTGGCACGCGATGCTGTGCGACGACGGCCGAGAGAGGAATTTTGGCGTCTGCAACCATGTGGAGGATCGTTCCGACGGTTCTGCTGGTTCTGGGTGTCGGAGCCGACACCTGTGCGAACCCGCTTTCGTCCGTTTTCGAAAGGCCCTTGAGGTTCATGACCCTGTTGTTCGCCGAGATCACCCGCCAGTTCAGCGATCCAGGTGAAGATCGGCACGCTTGTCGATGCGGCGATCATCGCCTCGGCCAGCGAAGACGATGAAGAGGGCCAGGGTCAAGCACAAGGGCCGACCAGCGTTTCATTGCTTCAAAGCCCATTTCGGTGCCTACGCCGATACGGCCCTTGTCGAGGAGATCGCCGTCACGGCGCCCACACCGAGGACGGCAACGCCGTTCCTGATGCTCTGCCCGACAATCCCGGCGAAGGGTTTGCCGACAGCGCCTACCCAGGCAATCATCTCGGCGACGCGGTGCGCGCCAAGCGTGGAAGGCCGCGCATCATCGCAACCGCTATGTGGGGGCGCGACGAGGCCGAAAGCTCGACGCCTGGAACCACCGATCCACAGAATTTGTAGTCGGATCGAGAAGATCTTCGGTACCTGGAAACGAAGCTACGACCTTCGCCGGATGCGATGGCGAGGGCTGGCAAAGGCAGCCGTTCAAATCCGCCGCACTGCGAATCGCCTACATATGAAACACAGTTTGATGGTCGCTTCGTCCCCCATCGTTGAAGCTCGTTGAAGCCCAGCCACCGTTTTCCGGCTCGCCGCCCGAAATTCATGGAGGTCAATACGAAATGCCTTACCCGCGCTTTTCGCCGCCGTCTCAGATGTGCGGTTCGCCCGAAGCCGCCCACTGACACGAACTTTGTCTTCGCGCGGAGGGAAACCTAGCACCCACGGTTGTGCCGCCGATGGTGCCGCGCTGCGCTGTCAAACAATCCACTTTATGGATGCACCTCATCCAAACAATCGATTTCACGGATCAAAACAATTTCCATTAGAAGACGCTGAAGCAGGCAAAGATTACCTGGTTAGCGCAAAGCAGCCCGCATGTGCGACTTAGGCAGGTTAGCGGCGAGACTCTGTTTTGCTATGCCTCGAAGCAGGAGCAGGTGTGCTCGCCGGCTGACACTGTCAATGACGAGCTCCGTACCGCATCTGTCGAAGTCCTACCATAGGCTATGGGGCGGGCCGCAGTTTGCTGGCGGTGTGGCGAGCCAGATTCGAAACTTCAACTATAATAGAGCAGGAAGAAAATGGGCGAGAACAGGAAAGTTGCTCTGGTTACGGGCATAACGGGACAGGATGGTGCCTATCTCACCCGTCTTCTGCTGGAAAAAGGCTACATCGTTCATGGGATTAAGCGACGTTCCTCTTCCTTCAACACGGGTCGCATCGAAGACATCTACCAAGACCCGCACGATCCCGATCCGCGCCTAATTTTGCATTACGGTGACCTCACTGATGCGACCAATCTCATCCGAGTAGTTCAGGAATCCCAGCCAGACGAGATTTACAACTTGGCCGCTCAGAGCCATGTCCAGGTGTCGTTCGAAACGCCGGAATACACAGCAAACGCCGACGGTATCGGAACATTGCGACTTCTTGAGGCGATCCGCCTCCTCGGTCTGAAGGACAAGACCCGCTTCTATCAGGCCTCGACTTCAGAGCTCTACGGCCTCGTGCAATCCGTACCGCAGAACGAAACAACGCCCTTTTATCCGCGCAGCCCTTACGCCGCCGCCAAGCTCTACGCCTACTGGATCGTGGTCAACTATCGCGAGGGCTATGGTATCCACGCTTCCAACGGCATTCTCTTTAATCATGAAAGCCCACTGCGCGGCGAAACTTTTGTGACGCGCAAGATCACCCGCGCCGCCGCTGCTATCTACCTCGGCAAGCAGGACAAGCTTTATCTCGGCAATCTCGATGCTCAACGCGATTGGGGCCATGCGCGTGAGTACGTGCGTGGTATGTGGATGATGATGCAGCAGGATCAACCGGATGATTACGTGCTGGCGACGGGCAAGACGACCCCTGTCCGCCAATTCGTCGAATGGGTTTTCGAAGATGTCGGCGTCGAGCTCGAATGGCGTGGTGAGGGAGTCGACGAAAAGGGCTATGATGTCGAGACCGGCAGATGCCTGGTCCAAGTAGACCCACGCTACTTCCGCCCCACGGAAGTCGATCTTCTCCTGGGCGACGCCACCAAGGCGAAGGAGAAGCTCGGCTGGATGCATGAGACATCCGTGCGCGAGCTCGCCGCGGAAATGGTGCGGGAAGACCTCAAGGTCATGCAGACATCGGTAATAATGAAGGAAGCATAATGTACGATCTGAAGGGAAAAAGCCGTAGTGGGTCGCGGGCAACAAGGGTATGGTGGGTAGCGCTGTTGTACGCCGCCTCGGCGTCTGAAGACTGCAAAGTTGTTGCCGCGGAAAGCGGTAGTTCCGTTACCGACCCATAACCAACCGGCAGTCTGTAGTTGATTGGTCCACAGCGGAACCTGCGGCGCGACAATGAAGCTGTGAGCGTTGCGTCAATTAAAATGAGAATGCTGGCGGGTTGGAACGCAGGCAGGGCGTAGCCCGACTGGAGTTGGACGGCCGGAGCACATCCACGAGCTGACGCCTGGGACCCGTTCTGGCTCTAGCCTCGTAACCGACCCGGGCGGCACGGCCAACCGCTCCCTGTCCGCCGGCGAGTCAGCTTAGGGGCGCTACTTGCTCGTTGGGACGAGACCAACGACCGCTTCCCACGTCGGCCGGACCATCCATTGCCTCATCACTCATCTGAAGTATGAACACGCCAACCGACCGCGTGCGTCGTCAGTATCAGTGGGGGGCAAATTCGCCGGGAACAACTTTTATTCTGGAAACAACCGGCATGCTCATCTGCCGAAAGACGTCTGGCGGACTGAGCCCATTGAAAGTTGATAAGGCACATGGGCGCCACATCGCGCGGGATCAAGCTTCGAAGAAGGCGCGTAGCGCGGACTTCCGAACCGTTCAAAGTCATGAAGCAATCGAGGGCGCCGCGATTGCCCCGGAAAGATATTCCTTCGCGGTAGCTCGCAAGCGATCGGCGTGGTCATAGATTTCGTCGAGCGAGTCGATCTTAACCTTCTCTTCCTTCTCACAATCGAAAAGCCCAAGATATTTAACCGACCTGTTAAACCACAGCCGAGCCAAGGGCTTACGGTTGTTGTTGTCGACCAGGATCCCGCAATAGCTTTTCTGATCGCGCATGATCACCCTGGCTGGCTTTAAAAGGTCCCGGACGATTGCCCGCACAACCATGAAGCCCTCTCGCTCGTCCTCAGTGGTCACAACCTCTTCTTCGGCGCCAAGTCCGTCGGCGCCAATTTCTGAAACCTCAGTCTCGGCCAACGCTGTGGAAAGACGTGACTGAACGGATTCTCGAACGATCTCGCGAAAAGCCGCTTTGACCATGGGTGTGAATTGCTCCTTCACCTGGGCGGTGAACCGTCCTTGGTAAAGGCCGCCAGTCACCATCCGCACAAAATCCTCTGGTGGATTCTCCATCACGCTTCCAATTTCTTTCTTGATCGCCGATGTATATTTCAAGCGGTGAGCGGATTGCAGAATCCCATCCACATTGAAATCCGCTTTCGCGAATTTCTTCAACTCGGAGATCAATTGCCCCTGTAGGTCCGAAAGATCGAACGTGAGGAACGGTCGGTCATCGAGCTTGTTTGGTGCAACTAAGTCCGTATGAAAATGGAACGCGCGACCGTTCGTCAAAATGGCGAATTTTGCGTTAGTGACGGAAAAATACCTGTATAACTGCGCGAGATGTACTCGATCAAGAACTGTGGTTATCGGTTTGCATTCAACAAGAATCCTGATTTCCCCGTCAATTTTTATGGCGTAGTCAACTTTCTCGCCCTTCTTCCCCACTGCGTCGGCACAAAATTCAGGGATGACCTCGTCAGGATTGAAAACGTCGTAATCTAACGCTGAGAGAAAGGGCAGTACTATCGCTGTCTTTAAGGCCTCCTCTGTAAGCATTGCGCTCGAATGCGTCTTGATGCGATCAGCAAGAACGCGAAGTTTTTCTTCAACACTCATGAGCCCCTCCCCCAAATTGAGATAGGTAAGATCGTGCAAAAATTCCGTTTGCGCAAGTCAATGTAAGCTGGCCTCTTAGAAAGAGGCGAATGCCACATCGCGCATACAAGGTCGCTCAACGATTTGCGATGGCCGGTTTGACGTGCACGGTCCGATATCGACATGCTGAGGAGGCTACCCGGCTCGTCAAGACGGAATGCCGTGCGACCAACCGATGTGTTCAAAATGGCTGTGAGGTCGAGCACGCAGCGCGGAATCCGGCGACGTATGCCCGAGCCCTACACGACTGACCCATCCGACTGGGTACAAAGCCTCTCAGGGGCTCTTAGGTCTTAATATTCTTGTGAAATGAGACGCTGTACTGTGGACCTCAAGCTAAGCTTCATGTGAAAACCCGCGTGCGGGCCATTGTTTTCGTTTGATTGAACCCTTCGTTACCCTTAAACTTTGACGTATGAAGTTCGTAAAACACAACATACGTCGGCCACCTGTCCCTGCCGGTATCTTACAGCTCTGGATCAGGCTGTTGCAAAGGGAGCACTCGGGAAACCTGTTTCTTTCGATCTATTTCTTGAAATCCTTTGGGAATGTGGTTCGATCCACGAACAAGCGTATGTCGACCATCTGAAGGCCTCCGGTTTCTCCGGTCAGGGTCGGTCACAAGCTGACCATTGAGCACAATCAGCATAGTGACTCGCATGGAAGGCCATCGCTGTCGCGGTCCAGCTTCCCGCCCCAGGAGCAGTTGTTCAAATACCAATTTGCCTCGTCACATGAACTGATCTGAGGGCATGTTCGGCGGGGTTGGCAGGACCAACTTTGCGCAAGAGCATGCGGGCTGACCAGGCCTAGTGGTGGCTTGCTGGGCGAATGTTCGGCCTCCCGGTGGTTAGTGCGCCAGTCCCAAGGCGCTTGAAAAACTCCGATCCAGATGCCGCGCTTTGAAGCCTTTGCCGCAGCCTGTTGCGAGGCATAGGCTCCACTGCTGTATTTCGGCCAATCGAGCGCATGACCGTTCTCGACCAACCAGCCAGCAACGCTAACCGCGTCCACACGAGTACAGCTGCCAACGTAACGGCCATATCGATCCCAACTGACGAACTGGCAGCGGGTCGGCCTTGATTTCGAAAGAAACTCGCGGAGGGCCGCTGCTGCCTTTGCACCGCAGTGGTAGCGAAAGCCCTTTGCATCGTCGCATAGTTGGCTGCTTTCGGGAGCGTCAATGCCGTTGAGGCGAACGCGCCGCCCATGAATTTCAATCGTGTCGCCATCAATGACCAATGCGACTCCCTCGAGCGGGCCCGGGTCGTCCAGAGACCGAAGGATTTGGAGTTTTCCCAAATCGGAACGGCCCACATTGATATAGCCGACCGCCACGAGAGCCGCTAAACATGTCGCAATCCAAATGGACGCTCGGAGAGGTCCTAGCCGTCCAGATTCTGCGGATTGCCTGCCGAAGCGAGTGATCTTGCCCATCAAATCAACCGCCGGTTGGGCTCACGCCCCACATATTCCCTGGCTGGCGGCCAGCCAAAGTCCCGATGATCACGACCCCCTTCATTGCCTAAGCCCTCCCATAGCGCAGATAACATCGCGCAATGTTAATGTGCGCGCAAGGGGAAGCAAACGAGGCCGTGAAATTGCCCGGATGGTAAAAAATCGTGCGAGCTGGCGGTCTCGATTTTTGGTCTTTTACTTCGACATGGACAGGAAGTTCGCTGCGAAAACTACTCAGTGGCCGCCGTTTTTGCGTACGTGGTATGGCGGCCGATCGATATTTAAGTCGTCGTGGAAATCTGTAATATTAGCGATGTGACAGATTGCCTGACAGGCTCCCTACGCCCGGGTAGCACCGTGAACTAATTCCATCCTCCGGAGAATGGCGGCGCCTCGTGAAATTGGCGCGCCTTGACGTTGCCACTCTTTTACTTTTACTCGGTATTTCAACGAAAAGCGGGTAACTATGGGCGGGACGCATTTTGGTAAGCAGGGCATTATCGGGTCTGTTGGAAAGCGCGCGACGGCCGCCTCACGATAAAGTCGCCTCGATTGAGACTTTTCCTGATCTAGATGCAAACCGTATCGCAAGAGAGATGCGGCTCGAAGATCTCGGCCAAGAACGAGGCGAAAGGAACGAGCCGCCTTCCATTTCCACGTCCCTTGACGACATTGAAGCCGCGATAATCGAACGCGTCGAAATGGAAAAAAAACAGTCTCACGGTGCGCTTGAAGACGAGCTTCGCACCTATTCCGAACGCCTCTCCTCACTGGATTTTGAGGGTAAGTTCGCCGCCATTCGCCATGCCGCTCCTGCATGCGTTGGCGAGTTCAAGGCCGAAGTTGCGAAAGGGCTGGATGACCTACACAGCCTACGAGACAATTTCCGAGAGGCTCACAACGAGCGTGACGAATTCCGCCGCACGCATAACCTGTCTCGTAGCGCACGGGTTCAGGGCCGCGCGAGCACGCTTTTGAAGATCGCTATCCTCGTCTGCATCTTTGTATTCGAGACCATTCTGAATGGACAGTTTTTGGCCGTCGACAATGAAAGTGGCTTGTTAGGGGGTATTGCCCTAGCTTTCTCCTTCGCATTTGTGAATATCACTTGCGCCTTGATTCTTGCGCTATTTGGCGTGGTTCAACTCAATCACCGCTCTTTGCTTCGCAAACTCATAGGTTTCGTGAGCCTGGCATTCTACATCGCGGTCGCGCTAGGATTGAATCTTGCCCTGGCACACTACCGTGATGTATCAGCAATATTGGCCGAGAACCCGGGTCGGCTCGTCATGGAGCGCATGCGGCACATACCCTTGCAATTGGACGATGTAAACTCGTGGGTGTTTTTGGCAATCGGCACATTATTCTCGCTCATCGCGTTTATCGATGGGCTGTTTTTGTCAGACCCTTATCCCGGCTTCGCTGCTACGCAGAAGCGGCTTGAGGAGCGCCGGGCAGCCTATTCCAGGGGGCGGCGGGCGCTTATCGACAGACTCAGCGACATTAGAGATGATTACCGCGATGAGATGGAGGAATTGAACCGTGACCTCTCCGTCCGGCGCGGAGAGCATGATGCGATCCTTACCAATCGCGCACGCTTCATCCAGCTATTTGCAGAACACCAAAATCAGTTGGAACGGACTGCAACCCTGCTCCTGTCTACCTACAGGGAGGCAAACAAGGCAGCACGTAGTACCAAGCCGCCCAAGCGCTTCTCTGCCCCATACAAGCGTCAACGAATACCGGTCGTTGCAAGCATGGCAGGCGAATGGAGAGGCGAAGAACTGCGTGATCGAATTCTTGCGACACAGGACGTGCTGACCGAGCAGGTCGGTGCCATTCACCGAGAATTCGAGAACGCCGTCGATCGCTACCGCCAGCTCGATGAACTCGTTCCGGAACAAAGGGCTTCAGATGTCGCGCCGTCAGCGTAGTAGGCGGCGCCCCGGTGACGCTTCCGAAATCGGAAAGATTATTACCGCCGCGGCGATTCTCCTGGTTTGTGTCGCGATTGCCGTTTTCCTGGGCTACTCGTATCTAAGTCGGCCAGCACGAGTAGCCCTTTCACAGGAATCGCTTTGTCCGGAAGATGGGCCACATTCCAAGATGATCGTGCTTCTCGATCGATCCGACAATCTTCCCGACATCACCAAAAGCGAAATAAAGACCTACCTTCTGGACATTGCTGACACGACCCCGAAATACGGCCTATTGGAGCTCCGTCTGCTTGACCCAAACATTGCGGGTGGCGCCGTTGTGTTTAGCAGGTGCAATCCTGGCGATGGCTCTGATCTGAGTGCTTTCGATTCCAATCCCAAACTAGCCAAAAACCATTGGAAGCAAGCTTTTCAGGACCCCCTCGAGGCCGCCCTTAAAAACCTGGCGGGGTCCCCGTCTGATACCTCACCCATCATGGAAACGATCCAGCGTATTGCCGTGGATCAATTTTCCGGCCGCAAAGCGGAGGAGATGCCGAAAAACCTCACGGTCATCTCCGATATGATCGAGCATGTGTCAGACTATTCACAGTACAGAGGCAACTTAGCGTTCGAGGAATTTGCGCGCACGCCTGCCTATCGGCGCTTGCGAACGGATCTTCATGGCGCAGCGGTGACGGTCAAATACCTGGTTCGTCTGAACACTAAGATCGACAGCGCGAAGCACATTCAGTTCTGGCGCGATTGGATTGCAGAAAGCCATGGCTCGCGGCTTGATGCCGACAAGCTTCAGGGAGCTGGATAATGGCGCGCGAAGCTGAAGAACGGGCCGGCGATGCCTGGTACACCGCAGGCATATTCTCCCTTTTTGTCCTTTTTGGTTGCGGCTTTATCATCGCTGCCAAACTGGACCGCTATTCGGCTCTCGTAGTCACCGCGACCCCGGTTGTCGTTATGCTGGTTTACGCAGTCGTGGTAAAAGCCATCCGGTTCTTGCGAATTCGCGACGATCAAGCCGGCGACAATCTTTACTACATGGGTTTTCTTTTCACGCTGACGAGCCTCGGCGTATCCCTCTATCAATTCTCGGCGGATGGTGCCGCAGAAGAGATCGTCCGCAATTTTGGCGTGGCAATCGGCTCAACCATCGCAGGCGTCGCGCTTCGAGTGATCTTCAATCAGATGCGTCGCGATCCTGTTGAAGTCGAACACGCGGCGCGTCTGGAGTTGTCCGAAGCTGCGCGCAAAGTCCGCCGCGAGTTGGACAAGACGGTGGTGGAACTCAGCCATTTTCGTCGCTCATCGCACCAGGCGATTTCGGAAGGGTTTGAAGAAGTCCGACGCGGCATGCAGGAAGTTTCCGGCCGAATTCTCGGCAACTTCGAAGATATGACGTCTCAGGCCCGTAAGCCCTTTGAAGCCGCTTCGGAAAGCTCGAGCATTGCATTGACATCACTTGCCGGAACCATAACTGAAAGTCTGGAGACTGCGGCAAATCATCTTGCCGATGAGAACAAGAAGCTTGCCAGTGCTGCGACACGCATCGTCAGTCAATTCGAGGCGACGACCGATAAGCTGGCGGCGATGCAAACTCCGGACAACATCATCGAAATCAAAATCGAGCCGCTCGTTAGTTCATTGTCCAAGGCGGTCGAAGAATTTGGCGTTCTCGTTCGAAGCCACGCTGACGCCGGTTCCCAAGTTGTTGCCGAGAGCCGCTCCACAGCAATGGAAATTCGATCGAACAGCCATGCCATTCGTGAGCTTGCTACGGCCATCTCATCGTCGTTGACAACGATCCAAAGCAGCGTCCGTTCGATCGAAGTCCACGAAGAGCGCTTCCAGCCAATCACGGAGGCTATCAACTCAGCGAGCAAAAATCAGACCGAGGACCGGGCTCTTATTCACGTCATTGGCAGTCGACTGGAGGCCCTTTTCCGACTGCTAAGTCAACGCCAGCCGCCATTGACAACCGAGCCGAAAGAGTAGCACGAATGCAAGGTCGCGCGGCGATCGCAGATGACATGGCCGCGTACCGTCGGGGCGTTGTCCTCGGACTGACCATGGCAGAGATCATGCTCCTTTTGGTCTTCTGCCTGCTCATAGCGACCTCGGTTGTGTTTACACGCTACAAGGCCCAGAACCTCGACCTTCAAAGCAAGCTCACGGCACTCAACACGCAGGTGTCCGAGCTTGAGAATGAGCAAAAAACGCTTAGAGAGTTACTCGACCAGCTTCGTGCAAACAGTGGCCTCCCCGAGAAAATTGCCGACAACTGGGAGAATCTTTCAACGGATCTTAGGTTCGCCAAACAAATCGACCAAGCAGGCCTGCCTCGCGACGGGTTGCTAAAGCAAGCTGCCGAACTCAAGGAATTACTGCCCTCCCTTTCCTCTGGCTTAACAGCTGAGAAGATCTTTGCTTCCCTCCAAGAAGTCGAAACGCTGGAAAAAGCAAAAGCCTCCCAAAAGCTCAGCGCTGTTCCCATTGAGGAACTCATCCGCCTCGCCAAGGCCGCTCAGGATCGTGAACAATCAAGCACTGGCGAGCACGATTGGCCGCCTATTATCCCCTTGAGCGAAGCGGACGGTTACAGCTTTGCTGTGGGCAAAGCGGATCTGACGCCGGACTTTGAGCGACGCAAATTGGCACTTGTCGATCAAGTTGCAGACCTGATCTCACGATATAAAGTTGATGTGATCGAAGTCGTGGGGCACACGGACGAGCAGCCGATGGGTGCGAATCGTTCCAATCTTGATGACGACCTAATCGCTGCATTAACCGGAAAGGTTCCGATCGGCCTACTCACCCCGGCCGACAATGCTGGTCTCGGCATGGCCCGTGCCGTATCAGTCGCAAGCGTTCTCCTAGCCGATCCCCGCTTGAAGGGCATCAAGATTGTCCCATTCTCGGCCGGTCAGTTGGTGCTTCCCGGCGACAACCTTTCTAACGGCAGCGCAAAAGGTGACGTAAAAGAGCGGCGGCGCATCGAAATCCGCATGCGGCGTTCTGCACCGATTGGCCCATAGGTGAACGAGATTCGCAACGCCGCCTGCGCAATCGGTGCTGCGCGCTCGTCGAGCGGGCAAGTTTTCTTAATGCGACGCCGTTTCTCGCTTGAGCCTTATAGAAATGGCAGGCTTCCCTTTCCAACGTCCGGACGATTGTCGGAATGACCGTGCGGGATGACGCGAGGTCTACCGAAGTCTTTCGGGATGGTAGCGTAGCTTCGACCTGCTTGCAACTGCGCCCAAATAAGCCGTGAGCAACCAGCTGGTCGCGTGGGAATGCGAGCTGAATGGCAGCTGCCCAGATTCGGTAATGCTGGTAATTACACTGGCACGGAGGGACGGTTCGATCTGTACTTCAATTGATGCGGTGAGAGCGTGGAGTATAACATGACGGCGTTAGCTGCAGTGGGATTGGCGGGCCGCGAGAGTTCATTCCTACTACTCGCGAGGAATGGGTTTCTTGGGTTGCGGATCGTGTCGCCGAAACCGACACGGTTTGTCGTAGGCAAGTTGCTTCAATGCAATCGCCTGTCTGACGGTGAGGTTTTGCGTAAAAGCGTCCCACTCGAACTCACTGGTCACTGTTGCTTACTCTGATACTGATTGATGTCGCGATTTCTCGGACTTGCCAGCATCCGGGAAACCTTCCTTTCTGGCCTTGGCAAACGCTCGATCGCTTTCCAGGAACTCCGCCAGCATGAACGGGATCAGTTCTGCTACCGATTCGGACTCGCCATAGGTCTGACGATAAAGCGCCGCATAGTCCTTCAGTGCTTGGTTCAGGTCTGCACTTACGCTTATGGTGATCTTCGAAGGTGTCCGATCCGGAAGTTTGCCGAGTTTCAGATTGGTCATGATGACTCCAGTCAATTCCGGTACGGCCGCAGCACAAGATCCTTGTGCACGATGACGCGCAGTGGCCAACCGGGCCGGACAGTGATGGTGGGTTGGATATTGAGGTTCTTCTCGGTGATGCGCTGGCCAGCTTGACTGACGTTCTGCTGAGCGGATTCGCGGATTGCTTTGACCAGGTCGCTTTCCTCTTCCCCGAGGCTCAGCTCCGTGCCGACCCCTAGCAAGGTGGCCAGCGCAACGCCTTTGATCAGCTGCCAGGTATGGAAGTCCACCTTGTCCTCAAGCCCCGCATAGCCGGCAGTGTCTGTTGCCGGCAGATTGTCGATTTCGATCGAAGAGCCGTCGGGCAGCAGTATCCGTTGCCAGACCAGCAGCGCGCGCCTTTGTCCAAAGGCCACGACGCTGTCATAGGTGCCAATCAGGCGAGAGCCTTGCGGAATGAGCAAGGTACTGCCGGTGACTGTGTCGTGCACATTCTCGGTGACCTGTGCGACGACGAGGCCGGGCAAGTCGGAATTGATGCCAGTGATCAGGCTCGCTGCGATGACGCTGCCGGCCATCAGCTGATACGGCGAAGCCGGCGTCTGCAGTGCATGCAGATTGTAGATTCCACTTGTGTTCCGCTGGCTGACAAAATCGAGCTTGCGCTGTTGATTGTTTTGGTCGCCCTCGGCCGGTGCAACGGAAGCTGAATCGCGTGCGGCATCGGATTGTGGAGCCGTTCCATCAAAGGGTGGACGCCCGCCCTGCCCGTTGCCGGCGGCATCCGCTTGCCGGGGTCGATTTTCGATCCGGAAGAAGATTTGCGATTCGCGCGCCTCGATCGCCTGCTGTGCAAGGCGCTGCTCCTCCGCCGAAACCTCCTGGCCCGGCGCGATGCCCAGCTGGCGTTGGTGCTCAAGGATGGGGCGGCCGAGGTCGCCGGGCAGCGGTGGTCCAAGCACCGGAGGCTTGGGCTTGATCCCGGAATAGTCCTTAGGCAGCCTTTCAATTGCCTCCGCGGTTGGCTTCCGCTCAGTGTTGTAAAGCTCTTCAGCCTGCTCTTTGATGCGCAGTGCCGGTCCCTCCAGCGCCATCATGGTGACGCCTAGAACGGTGCCGGAAACAACAGCTGCAATGGCGACAATAATGCCGCGCTTGAAGCGCACAGCGCGGCGGGGCGAGGCCCGCAGCTGGAGCTGTTCTGGATCGAGTTTCGGTGGAGCATCGGAGCGGGAAGTATCCGTCATGGGCCGTCCCTCACCTGCTGGAACGCGAAAAGAGCAATATCCGCCGCGGCGCTTGCCTGCCGTCGGTCCTCGTGATGCGCACCACCTGCTGCTGCTTGGCGCCGAGGCGCAGTTCGGCCGCGGCGAAGAGGCGATCGACGATGTAATAGTTGCCCCGTATGCGGTAGTTGACGAGCTGGTTGTCCCCGTCAGCACCTACGATGAAGAGCGGCGGGGCCTCGCCCTGATCGATGCGGCGCGGGAACTCGATGTAGACCTTGCTGCCATCATCGAACGCGCGCGTCGGCCTCCAGGGCGGCATGTCGCCGGTAATCGAATAGCGGAAGCGAATATTTTCGAGAGCCACATTCGACGCCACTGGCATAGCAGCCTCGGCCTGCGCATTGCGCCGGCGTAGCGCGATGATCTGGTCCTCGCTGTAGGTCCAGGAGATTGCCGCCATGGCGGTCTTATCCGTGCTTTGAAGCTGCAGGTGATAGCTTCGCCGGTCCGTGGTGATCACCAGATTGGTGGCAAGTCCTGGCGCGAAGGGCTTCACCAGCACATGGGTGCGCTGGTCATCGCCGGAGCCACTGACGGTGTCGCCAATTACCCAGCGCACTGTATCGCCGGCCGACACGGATTGGAGTTTCTCCCCTGATTGCAGAGCGATATCGCTGACGCGCTCCGGTGCGGCATAGAGCTGGTAGAGCGCGCCTTCGGCAAAGGGGTAAACCTGCACCGCATTCACATAGCCATATTTGGTGGGTTGCTGCGTCGCCGCCTTGTTGGCATCGGCGACACGTTCTTCAGGCGAGCGCTTGTCTTCAGCAGCCTTGCCCGGCTCGGGCTGCAACTGGCCGGGCAGCGGCAGCGGTTTCGGCACTTCCACGACCTTGACGGGCTTCTCCGGCGCCTTCTCGATTGCCGCCGGTTGGAACTTGGCAGCATCATAGGAAATCTGAGGTGGCGGCACCGGTTTCGAGGCACAGGCGGAGATGACCGCAGCCGACGTCGACAGGACCAGGGCAGTGCGGAGCGACGAGAGTCTATTTATCATTGGCGGGCTCCTTTGGGGGAACGGAAGTCTGCGCGGCACTGTCGAGCTCGCGCGACCAGTCGATGGCATTGATGAAGACGCCGAGCGGGTTTTTGCGCAGCTGATCGGTATTGTTCGGCGGCCGGATCACAATGGTGAGGATCCCGGTCCAACGCGTTGTGCTGGCGAGGCTGCCGCGCTCAAAGACCTGCTCGGTCCATTTGACTTGAAAGGAGTTGTCGGACGCTCGAACCACGCTCGTCACCTGCACCGAGACGCTGCGCGTGCCGATCTTGCCGAACGGGTCGTTGGCCTTAGCGTACTCGTTGAGAAAGAGGGCTCCACGGTCGGTGGCGAAGTCGTAGGCCGAGAACCAATTCTGCCGCACCAGCACCGCATCGGTGGAAACAGAGCGGACATTCTGGATGAAGCGGCCGAGATGCCAGGCGATCTGGGCATCGGTGGGCTCGTAGTCCCGGATTGCTGGAGCGACGGCGCGCGCCTCGCCGAAACGATCTACCTCGACGACATAGGGCACGACGCGGCCCTGCATCGACTGCCACAAGAGTCCACCAGAGAGCCCGGTGGCCAGAGCGAGGCAGCCGAAGGCCATCAGGCGCCAGTTCCTTGCCTGCACGCGCGCTGTGCCGATGCGCTCGTCCCAAAGTTGGGCGGCCTTCTGGTATGGTGTGACGGGGTGAGGCGTCTTCCCGTAGCGTTGAACAGGTCGCTTGAAGAGCATCTAGTCTTCCTTGTCATTGAGAGAGGGGTTGGCGCCGCTTCCACCCCGATCGCCATCACGGACGGCCTGCGTGGCGGCATGGCGATGGGCGCGCGCAGTCTGTTCGGAACGCAAGCGCCTCGCCCACGCCGGCGCGGCATTGGCACCTGACGCGGCAGGGTTTCCGGTCATTGATGCGGTCGGCGTGCCGCCCGTCGAGGTCCAGGCGGCATCGCGGCCGGCATCGGCGTTGCGCCGGAATGGTTCTGTTGCAGATCGCATTCCCCGCATCGCGGCGCCGCCAGCTGCACCGGCAACGCCCTGCAGTCCAGCAGCTACGCCGGAGAGGCCGGACTCGGGCGATGTTGCACGCCCCATCTGCCAAGCTGTGGAAGCAGCCGATCCCATGGCCGTGCCGGCTCGAACGGCGGCGAGACCGCCGCCGGTTGCCATGCGCGCGCCGGCAAGCGTCGCACCTCCGGCAACGAGCGTTGATCCGGCGGCCGCCGCGGTGGTTCCGAGTGCGGCGCCGGCGCCCAGCTGCGGCGCGCCGGAAACAAGACCCGAGGCGATCCCTGGCCCGAAAATGCCGAGCCCAAGCAGCGCCAACGCGCCCAGTACCTGTGACATGGCCGCGGCCAAGTCCGGCTCCTTGCCTTGCAGCGCGGAAGCGAACTCGCCGAAGAGCGTAGAGCCGATGCCGACGATGACAGCAAGCACCATCACCTTAATGCCCGACGAGATCACATTGCCGAGCACGCGCTCGGCCAGAAACGCCGAGCGGTTCCAGAGCGCGAAGGGCACCAGAACAAAACCGGCCAATGTGGTGAGTTTGAACTCCAGGATGGTGATGAACAGCTGAATTGAAAGAATGAAGAAGGCGATGAGGACCAGAAACCAGGCGAGAAGCAGCACGAAGATGGTCAGCGCGTTGCCAAAGATCTCGGGGAAGCCGACTAGCTGGCTCGCTTGATTGAGCAGCGGCCAGGCGCCCTCGAAGCCGGCCGCGGCAATGCGGCCTGGCCGCAGGAGACTGTCGGCGGACAGATTGCCGGCCGATGCGTTGATGCCGAGCCCGGCAAAGGAATGGTAGATGATGTCGGCGAGGTTCTTAAAATTGTTCAGGATGAAGGCGAAGGCGCCGACATAGAGCACTTTTCGGACAAGCCGGCCAAGAACATTGGGCTCGCCGCCGAACGCCCAGACCAGGCCTGCCAGCGTGATGTCGATGCCGATCAGGATGGTGGTGAGAAAGGCGACGTCGCCCGAAAGCAGACCGAACCCGCTATCAATATAGCGGGTAAAAGTCTCCATGAAGCGATCAATGACGCCGAGGTCATTCATGTCGCCGCCTTCCTCGTTGTCTTGAAGAACTGCTGATCAGTTGCCGGGATAGGCCGTACCGGTGCCCAGGAAACGCTTCGTCGTCTCGCGGGCGGCTTCCTCGGACTGCGCCTTGCGGGCAGCATCTTCGGCTTCAGCCCGGAACTGGGTCGCGAGCAGCGTCTGGATCTGGATCTGCTGCTTGGTCGAAAGCGCGATCAGCTGATTGGTGGCCTGGCTTGCCTCAAGGGCACCTGCCGCGCCCTGACTGCGGTTGACGAGATCGGTAAGCAGGTCGCCGTCGGCCCGCACGTTCTCCACGATCTGCGACTGCGCGCTCATGGTTTGGCGGAACGCCTGCATGGCGTTTTGCCAGCGCTCGCGCGCGGCGCTCGCCACATCGCTGACCTTGATTGTGGCGTCGTAGCTTTCCGGATATTGCACACGCCACTGGTTCTGAAGCTTGTCGAGATCGAAGCTCAGGCCGCTGGCCTGGGTCATCAGGCCGTCGATCCGTTGGAGCGAACCTGTGAGCTGGCCGACGGAAGAAAAATCCAAGCGCTGAAGATTCCGCGCCATGTTCTGCAGCATCGTCGCCTGGTTCTGAAGCGACTGGATTTGGTTGTTTATCTGCTCCAGGGAACGTGCCGCTGTCAGCACGTTCTGCGTATAATTCGACGGATCGAACACGATCAGGGCGTGGGCCGGCTGGACGTAATCGGCCATCGGTTTTGCGATTAGGGAAACGGTGATCAGGCTGGTGAGAAGGCGGCGCCGCATCATGACGATTGCTCCTTATCTGGTTGAGGGAATTGCTGGAGAAGCTCGGCAGCCCAATCGAGGCCGCGCGCACTCAGGAACCGGGAAGCAAAGCTGTCCTGCCCGTGCTCTGACAGGGCGCTGTCGATCAAAGCTTGCGTGGCCGGATCAGAGGCGCCGCAGAGCGCAAGAGCGATCGGGCCGAGCCCGAGCTCGAAGAGGCGGTTGCCGCGGCGCGACTGCAGATAATACTGGCGCTTCGGTGTGGCACGGGCGACCAATTCGATCTGCCGCTCGTTCAGGCCGAAGTGCTCATAGGCTGCCCGCGCCTGCGGTTCCACGGCACGGTCATTGGGGAGAAAAATGCGCTGTGGGCAGCTCTCGATGATCGCCGGCGCGATGGAAGAGCCAGCGATATCTGCAAGTGACTGCGTGGCGAAAATGACGGAGACGTTCTTCTTTCGCAGCACCTTCAGCCATTCGCGGATGCGGGCGGCAAAGAGCTGGTTGTCGAGATAGACCCAGGCCTCGTCGAGCATCAGCAGTGTTGGCCGGCCGTCGAGCCGCTCCTCGAGGCGATGGAAGAGATAGGTGAGCACCGGCAGCACGGCGCCTTCCTGGTGCATCAGCTCTTCGGTCTCGAAACACTGCACATCCGACAAAGCCAGCCGATCTTCATCGGCATCGAGCAGCCGGCCGAAGGGACCGTCGAGCGTGTAGGGCATTAACGCGGCCTTGAGTCCATTGGACTGAAGCAGAACCGACAGGCCCGTCAGCGTGCGTTCCCGCACCGGCGCAGTGGCAAGGCTGATGAGTGCCGACCAGATCGCCTCCTTTACCTCCGGCGTAACGGTGACATTCTCATGGGCAACGAGGCCGGCGATCCATTCCGCCGCCCAGCTGCGAGTAGCCTGGTCGCCGATATTGCTCAGTGGCTGGAAGGCAAGCGCACCATCCGCGCCCAGAGCGTGGTGTTCTCCGCCCATGGCCAGTGTTGCCGCACGAGCCGAATTGCCCTTGTCGAAGACATAGACCTGCGCCCCGGCATAGCGTCGAAACTGCAGAGCGACTAGCGCAAGCAGAACCGACTTGCCGGCACCGGTCGGACCAACGACCAGCATGTGGCCGACATCGCCGACGTGGGTGGAAAGCCGAAACGGTGTCGACCCGTTGGTCTCTGCGAAGAGAAGCGGCGGGGATTCGGTCCCAGTCACGTTGGTGAGATGCTCGTTATCCACCGGACCGGCCCACGCCGACGACAGCGGCATGACATGGGCAAGATTCAGCGTGTGAACGAGCGGCTGGCGAACGTTAGCGTAGACATGACCGGGCAACGAGCCGAGCCACGCCTCGACCGCATTGATGCTTTCACGGATCGTGGTGAAGCCGAGCCCATTGACTATGCGCTCAACCGCTCGGAGCTTTTCCGCGGCGGCCTGTCGGTCCTGGTCCCATACCGTCACCGTTGTGGTGAGATAGCCGAAGCCGACGTGATCGCCGCCCAATGCCTGAAGGGCGGCATCCGCATCGAGCGCCTTGTTGTCGGCGTCACTATCGACGAGAGGGACGGGTTCGTTGGTCACGACCTCGCGCAGGATGGCTGCGACCGATTTGCGCTTGGCAAACCACTGACGGCGCAACCGGGTCAGTGTCTTTGTGGCTTCCGTCTTGTCGAGCGGGATGAAGCGCGTCATCCAGCGGTAGGCGAAATCCTGATGGTTGAGCGCGTCGAGGATCCCTGGCCGGGTGACGTTCGGGAAACCAAGGATGGTGAGGGTGCACAGATGCTGCTCACCCAGCATCGGCTCCAGGCCGCCGGTAAGCGGCGCGTCAACCAGAACACCGTCGAGATACATTGGCGTTTCCGGCATGGCGACCGGATGGCGGTAGGTCGAGATTGTGCCGTGCAGATAGGTTAGCGTCTCGGCATCATCGAGGGCGCGCACTTCCGGCATGAAGCCGGACAGCAAATCCAGGACGCGGTCGGTCTCGTCGCGAAACCACGCCAGCTCCTGGCGCCAGTCTCTAGCCCCTCCCGAGTGATGCGAGTCGACCAGTGCGCTTTCCGCCCGCGCCTGGCCATCTGGCGCCGGCATGAAGACCAAGGTCAGATGATAGCGACTCTCGAAGTGCGCGACCTTGCCCTCGAAGGCCGCGCGCCGTTCCTCATCGACCAGCCATGAGGCAGCATCGGGAAAAGCCGAGCTCGGATAGCCCAGCGCTTCAACGCGCTCGGCCTCGAAAAACAACCCCCATCCGGAGCCCAACCTTCGTAGCGCATTGTTGGCTCGTGCGCAGATGCCGACCAACTCGGCTTCGGTCGCGCTTTCAAGGTCGGGGCCACGGAACCGGAAGGTTCGCTGGAAGCTACTGTCTTTATTGAGCACGATGCCGGGCGCGACCAAAGCGGCCCAGGGCAGATGGTCGGCAAGCCGATCGGCTTTGCCGCGATACTCCGAAAGGTTCAGCATGCAAGCCACCCCTTCAGGCGAAGATGACGGACAAGCACGCTGGCGAAGTCCGGATCGCGGCGAGCGGCAAAGACCGCGAGGGTGTGGCCGGCGATCCAGAGCGCCAGTCCGGCGATCCACTGCTGCAGGCCAAGGCCTATTGCCGCGGCCACCGTGCCGTTGAGGATCGCCACCGCTCGCGGCGCGCCGCCCAGCAGGATCGGCTCAGTCAATGCCCTGTGAACGGGGACTTCGAAACCCTCGACATGCTGCTCTCCGGTGGCCATCAGACGAGTGCCCCGCCGCCGAAGGAGAAGAAGGAGAGAAAGAAGCTCGATGCCGCGAAGGCGATCGACAGGCCGAAGACAATCTGGATCAGCCGGCGAAAACCGCCTGCCGTGTCACCGAAAGCAAGGGTCAGGCCGGTGGTGATGATGATGATCACCGCGACGATTTTGGCGACCGGTCCCTGCACGGACTCAAGGATCTGCTGCAGCGGCTGTTCCCAAGGCATGCCGGAGCCCGCTGCGTGGGCCGGGACGGTGAGAAGAAACGCGAGCGCGGTGGACGAAAGGAAGCGAAGCTTCTTGAGCATGAGGTGACCTTTCAAAACTGCTGGAGTTGCGGAAGTGTGAGCGGGCTGACGGCGTAATCACCGCTGCTGTCGAGACCGGTGACCTCAGCGATCGCGTCAATGCGGCGCGAGGATCCGCGCCCAGCGATGAAGACGATCAGATCTACCGCATCAGCGATGAGGCGGCGGGGAACGGTGACGACGGCTTCCTGGGCGAGCAGCTCGATACGGTAGAGAGCGGAGCGCGCCGAATTGGCGTGAACCGTCGCGATGCCGCCGGGATGCCCGGTGTTCCATGCCTTCAGCATGTCCAGGGCTTCCGCGCCCCTGACTTCGCCCACGATGATGCGGTCGGGTCTGAGCCGCAGGGTCGAGCGCACGAGATCGGCGAGCGTGACCGCCCCCCGCCTCGTCCTCAAGGCAACGCAATCCTTCGCCGCGCATTGCAGTTCGCGTGTGTCCTCGATCAGGATCACCCGCTCGTCGCAATCGGCGGCTTGTGCCAGCAGCGCATTGGCAAGTGTTGTCTTGCCCGACGACGTGCCGCCGGCGACCAGGATGTTGCGCCGCTCGCGGACCGCCTTCTTCAGCGCATCGGCCTGCAGCGGCAGCATGACCCGGTCGGCGACATAGTCGGCCAACGTGTAGAGTTTCGCCGCAGGCTTTCGGATGGCGAAGCATGGCCCCAGCACGACAGGCGGCAGCAGACCCTCGAAGCGCTCGCCCGATGGCAATTCGGCGCTGACAATCGGATTGTCAGCATGCGCCTCGGCGCGCACGTGGGAGGCGACCAGGCGGATGATGCGTTCGGCCTCAGAAGGATGCATGTGCACGCCGGTGTCGACCCGGCCTTCACCCAACCGGTCGAGCCGCAGCGCACCGTCGGGATTGACCATCACCTCAATGACGGTCGGATCGGCAAGGGCTTCGGTGATCGCCGGACCCATGGCGGTGCGCAGCATGACGCGGCGGCGATGGTCGGCTTCCGGATGAGAACTCATCCTTCCCCTCCCCTGCGATCGTCGGTGCCAAGTGACCGTTTCCCGGAAGCGATTTGGCGGCCGACCTGTTCAACGAATTTGTCGAAGCGCTCCTGGGCAATCGCTTGCGTGGCCCTGTCCGGCACCGGCGTGTGAGCATGAAGCGTGATCGAAAAGCGGATGAAGAGCGCCAGGCTCTCCAGGATCATCTCGACATCGCGCCTGACATGTCCGAGGTCGCGGGAAAGACGGTCGAGCCTCTTGCCGTAGCGCTGGTCGAGTTCATTCTCCCCACGCTGCTCGATAAAGGTCTCGACCGCGTGCGCCACAATGGCCGATTTGGTGGTCGATGGATTGCGGCTGAGGTTCTCCAGCTTCTCGCTCAACTCGGGTTCAAGCAAAAACTGGTGACGAATGCGGTGGGGCTTCATGCTGCTCGTTCCCTCTGACCGGCGCTGATGCACCGGCGACGAGAACGAGCATCGTCGAGATCCTCGAAATCGCTTACTGCCGTTATCTACGCTGAGATGCGCCCGCGTATGGCGCGCCGTTCAGAAGCCGGGCACGATGTCCTTGTCGTCGCCCATTCCCTCGTTGAGGCCGTACGCACGTGCGGCGGTGGAAATCCGATCCATGACGCGCTTGTCGGCGAGCGTCTCGCAGTCATCGTCTGCGGGCGTGAACAGATCGCCCTGATCAGGCTCCTGGACGACGAGGGTCCGTTCTTCGCGCAGGCCCGGATGGCGCTGCTGCTGGACACCTCCGTCTTCGATTGCCGCGCCGGCACTGTCGTCATCGCCAGCAAGACGCCGATCCACGCCGCGCACCTGTCCGCTCCAATCGTCCGGGCGCGACGTGGGCCGATCCGCGTAGGCACCGTCGCGCAGCACCGGCGAAGGCAGCACTCGCTCCGTGAAATTCGGATCCTGGTAATAACGCAACTTCTTGGCGCGAATCGGCGGCAATCCCGAAACCAGGATTAGTTCGTCAGCCTGCGGCAACTGCATCACCTCACCCGGGGTCAGCAGGGGGCGAGCAGTCTCTTGGCGGCTTACCATGACGTGGGACAACCAGGGCGCCAACCGATGGCCGGCATAGTTGCGCATCGATCTGAGTTCCGTCGCGGTACCGAGCGCGTCCGAGATGCGTTTGGCCGTGCGCTCGTCATTTGAGGAAAAGGCAATCCGCACATGGCAATTGTCGAGAATGGCGTTGTTCTCGCCATAGGCCTTGGAGATTTGGTTCAACGATTGCGCTATCAGATAAGCGCGGATGCCGTAGCCTGCCATGAAGGCGAGCGCAGTCTCGAAGAAGTCGAGCCGACCGAGCGCCGGAAATTCATCCAGCATCATCAGGAGCTGATGCTTGCGGCTCTTCTTTGGATCGCCCTCCAGGCGCTCGGTCAGCCGCCGGCCGATTTGATTGAGCACCAATCGCACCAGGGGCTTAGTGCGCGAGATATCCGACGGCGGCACGACCAGATACAGCGACATCGGTCGCTCGGCATCCACAAGGTCGGCAATGCGCCAGTCGCAGGCCGATGTTGCCGCGGCCACCGTTGGATCACGATAGAGCCCGAGAAACGACATGGCGGTCGAGAGAACGCCTGAGCGCTCGTTCTCTGACTTGTTCAGCACCTCACGAGCCGCCGAGGCCACGACCGGATGGACCTGGGGCTTGTCCACCGTGCCGAGGTGGTTTGTGGTCATCATCCGCTGCAGTGTCGCAGCGAATGAGCGTTGCGGGTCCGACAGGAAGGTGGCGACACGGGCGAGTGTCTTTTCCTCTTCGGCGTAGAGCACGTGCAAGATGGCGCCAACTAGGAGTGAATGACTGGTCTTCTCCCAATGGTTCCGCCGCTCCAGCGCGCCTTCCGGATCGACGAGAATGTCGGCGATGTTCTGAACGTCGCGGACCTCATCTGGACCTTTGCGCACTTCCAGCAGCGGGTTGTACCGCGCCGATCTCGGATCGGTCGGATTGAACAAGAGACAGTGCGAGAACTTCGACCTCCAGCCAGAGGTCAGCTGCCAGTTCTCGCCTTTGATGTCGTGAATGACGGCCGAGCCGGTCCAGGAAAGAAGGGTTGGAACAACGAGTCCGACGCCCTTGCCCGAACGTGTCGGCGCAAAGGCCATGATGTGTTCTGGTCCGTCATGGCGCAGATAGCGATAATTCAGTCCGCCAAGGAAAACGCCGGCCGGCTGAAACAGCCCCGCCTTCTCGATTTCCAGCTTCATGGCCCATCGTGAGGACCCATAGGTGGTGACCAACCCCCGCTGCCGTGCGCGCCAGAGGGACCCAGCTATCGCGGCGGCACAGCCCAGGAACCCGCTGGCTCCGGCAAGTATGCCAGCCTTGTCGAAGACTTCAGGCGCATAGGCGTCAAATTGGAACCACCATTCGAACAGTTTCCACGGCTGGTAGATCGGCCAGCCGACTGTCACAAACCATGGCGCGCCGAGTGGCGGCTGATAGGAGAGCATGTGGGCGCACCATTGGGTTGCAGTCCACACGCCAAGAATGACAATTGCGAATACGACAACGATCTGCCCAATCAGCAACTTCGTGGGTGTCAATGGCTTGCTCCGCTCTTCTGGCCAGACGGACCAAACATCGCGCCGAGCGATGAGAATTCGAACGGCCGCTACGTGCGACTAGGTGCGATGACAAGGTTGATAGGCATTGTTCAGCTGCGAACAGCGAAAATCCGCCGCAGCAACCGATCGGCGGTGCCAGGTACGCGGTTTGGTCGCAGAAGATGTTGGGGCTTCAGGCGCGGGCACATTGAAGATGTGCTGACAGACAAACCTTTGGAGCCGACGCGTTTGTGCGAGTAGCGAGCTGAAAGGCTCGGCGAGAAGTCGTCGTTCTCAATCGGGCGACGGGGGATAAATCGGCGAAGACGGCATAAGGCAGGATGGGCCAGACCGCCGACGGCAACGTCGTAGCCAAGGGCTTGGAGCGGATAGCGCCTGGCCGGGAGGCCGCCGCCAGTCAGGCTTACGCGGCGCGTCGTTGAGCGAGGTGAAGACCCGAACGGGCTCGACGAGGGTCCACGGCGGTCACAATGTTGTGGTGGTGATCGCAGTAGACGCGATCCGGCGAAGTTGGCCCAGCACAAAAACGATAACCGCCAGGTACAGAAGCGTCTTCGCTTACCGGGAAGCGGCACTGATAGAGGCCTAGCTGAATGAGGGGGACGTCTCTCGAAGTTGGTCTGATATTTTCAGGCATGATGGTTTCCTAGTTCGTAGCAATTACCAGCTGACGGCCGCAGTGCGACCCGTCGGGACGAGCTTCTCTCGTTTTGAGGGCTATGGATCACCATATGGTGTTGGTAGCACCATCAATGAAGCCCTACGCCCTGCTTCTGAAGCCAATAGTTTGCGACTTAAGGCCACACGCGCGAACGCATTAGCAATCTACCATCGTGTCCCCGAGGCACTCGCCCGCCGCGGTTTGCCGGCGGCGGGGTCGCACTGGCCTGTGGGGCCCTAGGCCCACTCGCGGCGCTCGCACTCGATCTCGGTGCGGGTTTCCCGTGTCTCATCGCCCTGTCAGCGCCTTGCAAATGAGCGAAACCAAGCTGTCGCGCGCTCGCTCGTGGAGTGCGCCTTTCGGCCGCCATGCAAGGAAATCATCAACGCTCATCCAATCAGCCGGGTTTGTGTCGGCGTCTGGCTGGCTGAATTCCACATACAAATGCAGTTCGTCCGGCACGAAGACGACCCTCCATAATCCTTTGACGTCATTGGCAAGGTTGTAGGCGAGGACGGTCATGGCGGGGCACTCCTTTCGCCCTGGAACGTGCCTATCTCACGGGAAGATTCCATCACCAGAAGTTAGTATTGACGCTCGCGCTTTCTCAGAAATCCGACGTCCGCGTGATGCCGAAAGGTGCAGCTAGCTTTTTGTGTATCTCGATGGAACACGGGACCGCCGCGAAAGTTCGGTGCACGCAGCGAACCCTCCCCTCCAGGTATTGCTGCAGATCGGTATCCCGATCGGCCCGCGCTCCCGGCAAAGGCGCGGGCCTCGGCCTGTGGTACTCATGCCATCTACTTCGATCCGCAAGATGGAATATGATCTGGATAGAAGGACCCTCTCGGTGTGGTTCGTCGCCAGCGGTAAACGGTACGAGTTTGAGGGGGTACCGCCGGAAACCTTTGCCGCGTTCCGGGCCGCGTTCGCCAAGGGCCGCTATTTCAACGACCACATCCGCAACAATTTCCGCTACCGTCTGGTTGCGAGCGATAGCGACCCGGGATGACCTGACCTGCCGGCGGCTCAATCGTCCTGTCGCTCCAACCGGCGGTTGGTGGACGCGTTGCCGCCGTTGCGCTTAGGGTTAGTTACGGTCCGCGCTCACTTGGCAAGCCCAACCCCCCGCATCCCCCCGCCTGGTGCAAAGCGTTTGATCGGTCCCGCCGTTCTGGCAGTGCGGCGGGACTTTTTTGCGGCCCAGGTGGAACATCGGCGCGCGGGGAAGGCGCGGTGCACGCAGCACCCTTTTCTCATCCAACGTACGTCGGTGGTGCGCTGAAGGGTCTCAACGTCGGTCTGCCGCCGGAGCTCAACTAGCTGGACTATTGCTCGACCGGAAGCGGCTCGTGCTGCGGCTCAGCGTGGTGGAACACCTGTCCAAGATCGCGCGCGTCGAACG
Organism: Mesorhizobium sp. M0778; assembly: GCF_040320105.1. Lineage (NCBI taxonomy): Bacteria > Pseudomonadati > Pseudomonadota > Alphaproteobacteria > Hyphomicrobiales > Phyllobacteriaceae > Mesorhizobium > Mesorhizobium sp. M0778. The sequence continues at coordinate 136,035 of NZ_JAMYPA010000016.1, forward strand.
TTTGGCCGCAGACTGGGCAGTAGACCAAGTGCTTCGACTCGTCCTCTACCGGCTCGTCATGCGGCCTGCCCTCATAGCCTGTCGCGATGTTGTCGGTTCTAATCCGGGGCAACGACAAGTGCCTTTCGTCGTTTTGGCGGCCGATATTTCTCCATTAGCCGGACCTTGTCACGGTCGACCGGGACCAATGGCCCGAGGTCGATCGTCACGGTGTCCTCGTCGATGCGCGTGACCTCGCCTTTCAGGTCGATTTGCTGGCCTCGGTTCACCTTGGTGTGATCGATGATGGAATGTGGGAACTCGTAACCTGGGATCGAGACCCTTACGCGGTCCTCTGTTACCCGCGTCAGACCCTGGCAGTAATCGCCACTTGGTCACCAATGCCTATTCCCCGAGCCATGCCATGGATTCTGGTGCGGGCAGTGTCTTCTTCAAGAGGCTTCTAATATACGCCAGCCATCCTAAGGCTGACCTACGACCAGAGTTACAAAAGTTGAACTTCATCGGGGAACACTCCTTCTGTCTGCCTGTTCGATTTGCCAGGCGCATCCCGCGCATTCAGACAGGAGAAGGAAGATGAAACGCATCCTTTTGGCTTCGGCCGTGCTGGCGCTGTCGGCCGGGCTTTCCTTTGCCCAGACGACCAGTGGAACTTCGAGCGGAACCTCGACCAGCGGAACCTCGACCACGACAACCATGCCCAGCACGACGGATCAGGGCACCGGCACGACCACCACCAGCGGCACCACAAATCCGAACTCGGCCAGAGACTGCGCGCCCGGCCAGCAGACTGGCAGCGCTCAGCAGGCGGCGCCAGGTCAGCAGGACACGGCAGCCAACACCGCCGCGCCAGGCCAGGTGAAAAAGACCGACGAAGGTTGCTGATTGGCACATCGGCCCACGTTGGAATCACCAGTGTGTGGCTGGCTGGTCTCCCCCGACCACCGGCTAAGATAAACTCGGCTGGCGAGCAAGTTGCCGCCAGCCGAGCATCAGTCCAGGAACGTTTGCGCTTGCTTGTGCTTTCAGTGGGGCACGCCCAGCTTCTGTTTGCTTTCGGTCAGATAGCGTCGCTGGCGTCTTCGGACTACCGGTGAAGCAAGTCTGATGTGCGCCTATCGCGACCCCGCTTCACCTGCCGTCCAGCCGTTCGCGCATTCGCGATCGTCGCTCTCGGCAACAGGCGGCGCCCGCGGCCAGGACGTGTCGCATGAGCGCGCTGTCGAAGGAGGCGCCCAGCAACATTGCGCGTGAAGGCACGCGGGCATCCGATCGATCGCTAACCTTTCTCTGCAATGAGCGCCTTGTCGCCGGCGATGGGCCTCCGGCTCTTACGCATTATGGAGATCACATGTTGGTCCCGGCACCCGATGCCGGGAGCAGGTCTGCTTCGGAGCGTCGTGACAGAACTGGGCGACATAGTTGCGGTGGAGTAGGCGCCGTCGCCCTGGATGAACAACAACTGTCGCATGCGGTGCATACGTTGTCGAAGCTTTCGGTCGGCCGCGGCCGCATCGACGACGACCACAACGGCATCAAGTCGTTGCTGAAAGCCCGCAAGGTATCGTCAAGACATAGCGTGCCGGCGAAGATCCGCCCTCGCGACAGGGATTCGTCAGGCCGATCGGTCGGCAACGCGACCGGCCAGATGAGCGAGAGCTTACCCTCGGTGCTGGTCTCGACCCGGCTCGTATAGAGGCCTGAAGGGACATCTCCAAACGCTCATCGACGGTCGTCGATCACTGCCGACTACGAGTCGAGGTCGTATGGCTCGTGCCTAGCTCGTTGTGATGAAGCGCCTCTGCCATACACCTGATGTCGAACGCTTGGCCGCACGCCGGGCAGAGGACGAAATTACTCCTCCTCCCGAAGTGGCGATGCATCGTGGTCTTGGGGGATGACGATGTCATTGTCGCCAGGCACGGACTCTTTGCCAACCGCACATTTGAAGGCTATGCTTCCCACATCGGCCGCCAGCGCGTCGGACGCAGCCGACAGTAAGAGGTACGTGCTCTTGCCCGCATGGGAGAGAGAGCCATGCCCCAATCCCTTCTTCGCAACCATGTATTGAAAACCCTCTCCTCGGAGGATTTCGCGCTTTTGAGGCCATCACTGCATCACGTCGAACTCAACATCAAAGACCAGCTGGAAGTCTCTTATCAGCCGATCGAGCGTGTGTATTTTCCAGAGATGGGCATCGCGTCGGTGGTCGCTACGATGACCGGAGGGCGGCAAAGCGAGGTCGGCATCGTCGGCCACGACGGCATGACAGGAGTTGCCGTTATTCTCGGCCAGGACAAGTCGCCCAATGAAACCTATATCCAAGTCGCAGGTAATGGCTGGATCCTCCCGGTTGAAGCTCTTCGCTCTGCGATTGCGGATAGCCAATCCCTTCGCGAGTCACTGCTTCGCTATGCCCACGCGTTCCTCATCCAGTCGTCCCGGACGGCACTGGTCAACGGCCACTCCAAAATCGAGGAGCGCTTGGCCCGCTGGTTGCTGATGGTCCAAGACCGCGTCGAAGGAAATAAGATCTACCTGACGCATGAATTCCTGGCGACAATGCTTGGTGCCCAGCGCCCCGGCGTTACCACGGCCCTCCAAATGCTTGAATATCGGGAGCTGGTTCACGCCAAGCGCGGCGAGATCACGATTATCGACCGCGTTGGAATGATACGACTCACGCATGGTGCTTACGGGGAGGAGGAGCAAAGTCACTTCGGCCTAGCCTCCGCCTAACTGTCCTAAATCAGACAAACCCTTGCAAGCTACCGAATTCGTGCCGTAAATCGTGTGGGTCAGGGTTCAGGGAGGAATTCTCGATGACCACCACTTTTGACACAGTCACGGTTGAAAGAGCCGCCGAAGCCTATGTTCTCTCCAGAGGCAAGGCTCACTTCCTTTCGATAGCACAGGCAATCCGCGCCATCCGAACACTCATGCCCGCATGCAGGGCCACCGACCGCGAGCTGGAGGAGCTCTTGGCGGCAGCATCCATTATTCACGGTGTGCCAGTCGCTTTCGACTTAAAAACAGCCGTGGCCGCAGAACCACGGCTCCATTCATAGGGCCGGTGATGCCTGCGCTCGCGCAGACGCCTACCTTATCGGACGTTCGCCAAGCGATTGTCCGCCACCTGATCGACAACATCGGCAGCCCGAGCATTTCGATATCCGAGGTTAGCCACACCGTGAGGAGAATGCTTCCCTTTTGCGAACTCACGGACTGGCAACTTGGCGATCTCATTGCGCGAAGCGCGATCGATGCGGGATTCACGATTGAATCCGACGGGGTGGGTCCCGAAAACGCATGTCGAGGCTCAATAGCGGAACAGCCGCATTAGCCATGTGGCTCCCAATCACGGACGGTCAGGTTGTGGCCCACGTACAGCCGCCAGGCGGCAACGCGCCTGATATCGCACTTCGAGATCAACTCGGCCGCTTCCTGTTAGCCGGAGTTGCAAGCGGCCCCGCTAACAATCGTGGTTGCGCCTTTAGGGCATCGTGGTTCAGACCGCTGGCGGATTAGAACTCATGTTGGCTTTGCGATCGGCTCATCGCTGCCGACAATCGGTGACCTATATAAAGGGGCATGTCCACGCGCCGAAAAATCAATGCAACAGCGAAGCTGATTGGAGAGTGGCCTTTAACCCCAGCTGCAACGTTTGGATCGTCCGTCAGAGCGAGGGGTATTTTTCTCGAAATACGCGCCCGCCTTCCAACGGAGTTCAGGAAACTGCTCAATATCGAGTCCCGCGTGCTTACCCTGCGCCTGTCTGAGGGCGCCGAGAATGATGTGCAGGTGGTATTCGGGATCGTATCCAAAGCACTGCATAATATCGAAGACCTGCCCGTAATCCCCCGTGAAATCGAGGACATTCTGACGATCTCGACGGCCGAACGGCACCGCTGGTTGAAAGATGGTCGCTTGCAGAGCGCCGGGACGAAAACGGTGAAACTCCGCGGGCGGGCAAGGAACATCACCTTTCACGTGTTCGACCCGCAGCACGTGGAGGATGTGCTTGACCGCGACCTGGTTACGGTCTGGCGCGAACAGGACGCAGCGACAGCTGCAGACAATAGGCGGCGAGCCGCGGGGAAGGCCGCTATGAAACGTGCTCAAAGAAGCGGTCGCGGAACTGCAGCTTCAGCTGGCCATGGCCCCGATGAGAACTCGCACTCCAGTTTGCGCGGCTGGGAAGATTTTGAGAATGACGGACTCCTGCGCTGACAGGCCGGGCGCACAGGCAGGTTAAAACGTTTGCCTGCGCCGTGCGAGATGCGCAAGGAGGGCCGTCAAACGCATCGCGTTCAGGACCCGCTTCGCAGGGACACCGCCCTTGCGCGCCATCTCGACACCCCAATGCATGTGGTCGAGCTCGCGAATCGAATGAGCGTCCGGATTGATGCTGAAGATGCAGCCCTGATCGAGTGCCTTTTGATGCCAGCGCCAGTCGAGGTCGAGTCGCCACGGATGTGCGTTGATTTCGACAGCGACGCCGTGTTTCGCACACGCTTTGAGGACTTTGTCGACGTCGAGATCATAACCGGGCCGGCGCAACAGCTGGCGACCGGTCATGTGCCCGATGATTGCGATCGCCTCAATGATACGCTCCGTCTGTTCCTTCTTGGGCAACTTGAAGCGGCTGTGCACGCTCGCGACGACGAAATCGAACTGCTCCAAGATATGATTCGGGTAATCGAGCGAGCCATCTGCCAGGATGTCCGCCTCGATGCCCTTCAGTATGCGAAATTTTCCATTGTATGCCTTGTTCAGCCGGTCAGCTTCGCGGTGCTGTTGTACCCATCCGGTGAAGGCTTCACCGGATGGGTACGGCGATGCAAACACGCATCGCGAGGTCCGAGCAAGGCCACGTTTGGTCCCCTTCATCAGCTCCTCCCCGGCTGCCTCGGCGTTGTTGACGTTGCGGATGATCCCGGGACGCTCGGTCTTGACCGGGACCGGAGGGTTGAACCAGTGGCGGGCCATGCGGTCACTCTTTGTCGACCTTATCAAGTTCCTCCAGCAAATACCTTCGTTCAGCCGGCAGCTCCCGTTCTACAGGCAGCAGGTTGCGAAGGTAATTGCGGATTACCTCTAACTGTTGAAAATGGGAAAATAGCGCAGGACGGCGCGCTTTGTTGCGATGCCACAGTGACTGAAGTTGGCTGACAGCTACTCGCCACAGTCGAAAGCCACGCAGAGGCCCATGGCAGTTGCTGCCTCGACGATCGCCTCGGTTAGTTCTTCGTCGGAGGCCACCAAATAAGGCGCAGCCTCCCGCGCTTCGCGTAGCGCCGCTTTTATCGAGACCGTGTCGCGACGGTCCGCCCTGTTGAGGAGTACAGTGATTGCTTGCTCTAGAAGCGGACCGACCCTTTGCGCGACGCTCATCCAGCCCTCCCCAGGGACACGCCGAAAGGGAATCTACTCACTTCCTGACCGACATCAACGCCATGTACGAATCGTACAAATTGGCACGGTGCCGGCCGCAACAGTCAGCAATTTTTTTAGCTAGAGTTTCTGATCGGGTGATCGGATAATTGGCTCGCGCGAAGACCCCCTCTCGACCTATAGAGCGCGCTTCGATCCACCTTTCGTCCATAACCTAGGTGCTGTCGGTCCTGCCGTAGACTGAGGGGAGAACCAGTGGAGAGCCATGCGGCTATTCGCGAAGATCGAACCCGACAAACAGGCCAAAGGCTGGGGCAATCTCGACAATAAGAGCGACCAGCTCGCAGTCACTTTCCATCAGATGCGGCCCGTCTCGGCGCACCGCTGCGATGGTCTCTTTGACGGAGATGATTTGGCCGCGACGGGCTTGTAAGATCAGCTCTTCAACAAGCTCATGTGCAGTCACTTTGCGGGGTCGGCAGTTTGTCCAAACGTTCATACCAAGCCTCCCACCTCAGCGAGAACCCACGCGGAACATTCATGATCCTGCCGGGTAAAATCAAGAAGAATGTTTGATAGACTTCTGAGTGGGACTCGGAGGGACAAGCCACGAGGCGAGCCTCTATACTCTTTGGACCTGACGCCCAGCCGGCCCGCTAAGGGACTTCTTCCGTCGGCCCCTGTTTGGCCCGATCAATAGCCGCAAGTAATGACTGTAGGGTTGGCGGCAGTTCTGGTTCGACCCCCAGATTTAAGAACGTTTGTACGTTATGACGATAGCCCTCGGAACGGATCAGTTTCCGAAACGCTTCGGAGACAGACTGATGGTCTGCTTTGTTGCTGGTTGTCATCGGGAATTCCGTCCCAATCAGCCGCAACTCGCCCGCAACGAATGGGTTCCATAAGGACGTTGGAATATTTACTACAAATTTCTGAGCGGGAGATCGGATAACCGGCTCGCGCGAAGACCCCCCGTGCCACCTTCGTTTGCCGCAGCATTACCCTCGCTCTTTGAACTGAAGATTCGTGTCGGTCTGGCGTCGGCGTTGCACATCGTGAACGTTGGAACGCTTCTGTCCAATGTTTGCTCACGCTGTGATGCCAATAGGGCAGGCTCTTGCGGGACGGTGCCGCAAGGCCGCGAAAATGAAACGCCGGCCCAGTTCAACCCGCGCGACGTCGTTCAAAGCTGGGGGGATCGATCTTCATCAAGCGGTCTGCGGCCTCCACCGCAGTTCGTGTCCTGCTGCACAGCGCGAGATTTTCGGCCAGCATTTCTTCAGTGCGTTGAAGCGCGAGCTCGGTCCGGTGGATGCGCTGCCTGGCGTTGGCAACTTCCGATGTCAGAAGGTCGGCCACCATCCCGTGGCCGTGGGGTTCCAATGTGTCCATAGGTTCTAATACACGGGGGGCGATATCGTTCCCTGATGTCGGGCGAAACGGCGGGCCGCAGAAAAGCGCGATTGGCCGAATGAGCAATGCGGTCCCTGTCAAAAACAGCGCCGGAAACAGGCGAACGGCTTCGGCCGCTCTACATCCACGGGCAGAGGCGATCACGGTCCAGAGGGCCATTGATCTGTTCAGGGCACGACTACAACGTAAGCGACGACACACTCAGGCGGCTGGTTATCAAGCACCGTCCTCACAACCAGACAATGCCCGGTGCTCCGTGGAGAATAAGCGCTCGCGGTTTGGTTATGGCGCTCGCCGGCGATGATGACGCGCTTGCGCGGTTGAGGCAGGACGATCGCGAGCACCCGGACCTAACTCGGTATTTCAAGCGGCTCGGCATCCCGCGACCCTGACTTGCTATCAAAGTTATGGTCGCGGCGACTGTCTAGAGTAGACATTAAGTAGATGTCGCGGCCCGACAGAGCCCCACACAAGAGCGAACCGTTGCTGCCTTGCGCATCGCCCTCTAGGCCGCCGGCGTCGAGTTCATCCCGGAGAACGGCAGCCGCGCCGGCGTGAGGCTCCGCAAACCTTAGGCCGTAGACTCGTTACTGCGCAGCCACACACCTGCTTTTCGCCATCGGACGAAGCGGTTGCAACAGGTGGTGCGCGGGCTATAGCTCTGAGGCAGGTCGCGCCATGGAGCACCGGAGCGCAGCACTCAGAAGATGCCGTTCAGCACGCGCCGATCATCAACACGCGGCACACCTCTTGGCTTGTTGGGTAGACGCTTTATTCCATTGCTGTCCATTGTCCAAAAAGCGCTGTTAACCAAATTTTCTCACCCGCCAATGCTTATTCGCGCGACTGAAAGGGTGAGGTGATCGATGTGTGATTCAAACATAAGCGCGTTTCCGCTGCATCGGCGGCGGAAGTTGGTCGAAGGGATCGCCCGGGTCCTGGAGTTCAAGAACGGGGAGGACGCGAACGCCTTCTGGCGCAACACCGCCAAGGCAATTCTAGTTCAACTGTCCGAATCAGGAATTGCACCCGGGGTCGCCGAACAGGAAGTTGGAACGCTTCTTCATGCTGTCTTGGGCGATATCGCCACCCGCAGTGCTGCGAAACTTGCACAATAGCATCGGCCGGCCGGCGTACTGATGGCAGTTGAGATGCTCAGGTCGTTTGCAGGCTTAGCCACCACAAACTATTGGTCGATCGATCCATGGACTTGCCAATCGCACGGGGACGAACGCTGCGCCCGCGGCAGCCCGACTGCCAATTCTGTTCAAGGCCGGAGTACGAGCCGGTTATTCGGAAGCTTTGGGGGGAACGGGCTGAAGCGCGCTAGGTCGTTTTGCCATTGTGGCTACCTGCGCGTTGCACAGCCTAGGTACCAATGAGCGAGACTGATGGCAAAAGAGAATCTCCCCTAGAAGGGCGTTGGTGCATCGGTCCGGACTTGAGCGGATGTCGATCTTTGAAGCGGCAGACTATGCCGTGGCCGCCTTGCGGCGGGCGGATTTCGGGCGTGCGCAGGC
>NZ_JAMYPA010000017.1:0-142919 GCF_040320105.1 Mesorhizobium sp. M0778
CACCCGGATTGCCAACCGAATTGCGAAGGGCAATTCGGGGCAATCCGACCTCTCCCCGAGGGGAGAGGAGGTCGCCAGCGTTGACGCCAGCCTCTTCTCCCCAGCGGGGAGAAGGTGGCCGCGAAGCGGCCGGATGAGGGGGTCTTTTCTCAACGCGATAGCCCTGCTGTTAGCGCTGCGTCCCCCTCCCCCTTGAGGGGAGGGTCCGGCCGAAGGCCGGGGGTGGGGTCGTCTGCGAAGTGCGCCGACAGAAATGTCGAGCACTGCCGCGATGACCCCACCCGGACCTGCGGTCCGACCTCCCCTCGAGGGGGAGGTGGAGCCGGCGCTACTTCTGCGGCGCCGAATCGATGATCGACTGCATGGTCTCCTGCGCGTTGGCGATGGCGCCGTCGACGTCTTCGCCGAAGAAGACCTCGTTCATCATCTGGTTCCACGGACCGTTGGCCGAGTTGATCAGATCGTTGAACACCACCGAATAGGGCGTGCGGCCCTTGGCCATCGCTTCGGCGGCGACCTTGTAGCGCGGATCGAGGTCTTTCAACGCCTCATTGGCGATGTCGCCGCGCACCGGCAGGCTGCCGTACTTCGCCAGGATGGTCTGGCCCTCGAGCGAATAGGCGAAGTCGAGGAACTCCTTCACCACCGCGACCTTGGTGGTGCCCTTGGTGACGACGAAATTGTCGCCGCCGGCAAACGACGACCAGCCGCCGTCCTTGCCGGGCAGGAAGGTGATGCCGTAGTCGATATCGGGATATTGCGTGTTGAGCGCGCCGATGGCGAAGGCGCCGGACGGCGAGATGCCGATATTGCCGGTGGCAAAGGCGGCAAAGAAGTTGGAGCCGGTGTCGGTCTGCGCGCCTGAAGGCACCAGGTCCTTCTTGACCATCGAACGGTAGAGGTCGATGGCGCCGCGCATCTGCGGCGTGTCCAGCGTCGCCTTGGAGCCGTCCTCGGTGAGGATATCGCCGCCCGAGGCCCAGATCAGCGGCGTGAAGGTGAAGATGTTGCAGCCGCCGCAATTGCCGGAGAAGTAGAAGCCCTTGATGTCGCCGCCGAGCGCATTGACCTTTTCGGCGTCGGCTTCGATCTCGGCCCAGTTGGTCGGGCCTTTTTCCGGATCGAGGCCGGCCTGCTTGAACAGCTTCTTGTTCCAGATCAGCACTGAAGAGTCTGCCGAGAACGGCAGCCCGTAGATGCGGCCCTTATAGGTGCCGGTTTTGACATGCGCCGGCGACAGGCTGGCGAAATAAGGCAGCGACTTCGCCCAGTCGGTGATGTCTTCGAGCTGGCCGGCGGCGGCGAAGGACGGCGTGTAGATCAGGTCGAGCGACAGCGCATCGGGCGCCGTGCCGCCGGCGGCGGCAGCGCCGTATTTCGGGATGATTTCGGCGTTGGGGATGATGTCGAGCTTGATCTGGTTCTGATGCCCCTTGTTGAAGGCATCGACGATGCGCGGCATGAAGTTCGAGCCGTCGGCGCGAACCCAGATGTTGGCGGTATCGGCGGCGGCCGAGCCGGCTGTCGCCAGCGTGCCGAAAATGCTCGCCGCGATGGCGAGCCCGGTAATGGTGGTTCTCATGCTTCTCCTCCACATGGTTTTAATTTAGCGTCTTAATTTAGCCGCGCCCCCAAGCGGGTGACTATCGACACGGCCCGTTTCATTCAGCCGTCCGGCGGACGGCCGCATGACTGACGCACCACCAGCCGGCACGGCAGTTTTCTGATGCCCGGCAGAGCGGGTTCGCCGCCGACGAGCGAAAGCAGGGCAAGGCCGGCCTCGCGGCCAAGTGCTGCGAGATTCATGTCGACCGAGGTCAGCGGCGGGCGGGTCGCCTCGGCGACGATCTGCCAATTGTCGAAGCCGATGACGCCGACCTCGTCCGGCACGCCGATACCGCGCTCGCGCAAAGCGTCGATGACGCCGCGCGCGATCTGGTCGTTGCCGCAAAACACCGCGTCGGGCTTTTCGCGCGTGCCATCGAACCCCTCGCCGTCGAACAATTTTGCCACTGCCTCGTGGCCCCAGGCCTCCGACCACGGGCCGAGCAGCGGCTCCATGACCGGCAGCCCGTTCTCGGCCAGCACCGCGCGATAGGCCTCGGCCCGCGCATGCACCACGGCAAAGCTCCCGGGACCGCTGACATGGGCGATCCGCCGCCGCCCGAGCCGGCAAAAATGCTCGACCGCCAGCCGCGCCCCGCCGGCATCGTCGGACACGAAAGCGATGGCGTTTGGATCGGGCTCGGTGAAGGCATAGATCGCCGGAATGCCGAGATTGGCGAGGTCGACCGGCAGATGGCGGTCGATGCGCTTGCCGGTGGCAATGATGCCGTCGACGCGCTTGTCGAGCATGGCATCGACATGCAGCTGGGCAAGGCGCGGGTCGTCCTCGACATTGCACAAAAACACCGAGACGCCGGCATCGACCAGCGCATCGGAAACGCCGGCCATCAGCGGCAGCGAGAAGCGGCCATAGGTATCGTTGGTCAACAGCCCGACGGTAAAGGAGCGCCGCCGCAACAGGCTCTGCGCCAGGCTGTTCGGGCGAAAGCCAAGCCGCTGCGCCGTCTCGCGAATGCGGGTCCGCGTCTCGGCCGTCATCCGCCCCTGCCCGTTCAGCGCTTTTGAGGCAGTGGCGACACTGACGCCGGCAATGGCCGCCACCTCACGCAGGGTGACCGGCTGCTTGGCGGGCGTTGGCTGGACGTCGGACGCCATGATTTGGATATCGATCCTCCCAGGTGGGAAAAGCTTTTCTCTTATGGCCCTGCGGGGTGCTGAATGGTGAGATCAGCGGTATGCGAGGTGGTTTGGGAAAAGGTTTTCTCAGGGGGAGATTAGGATGAGAATTCGGGTATGGCAAGAGGGGACGACGGCAGAAGTGAGCTTGAGATCCTATCCCTTTGGCCGAACTACCCCGCTTTCAAAATTTGATCGATCCGATGCTATCCAGTCGCGTACAGCCTCGATGGTGGCGGAGATATAGGACGCCCGAAGCCCGCACTCCCAAACAATGCCGGTACGCCAACCCGAATTGGCGAGCATCTCGATCACCTCCCTGTCGCGCTCAATGTTTCGGACGAACTTGTTCGCCCAAAACTCCGCGTTGTCGGCAGGCGTTGTGCACCAGTGACAGCCGGCATGACGATGCCAGAAGCAGCCATGTACAAAGATGGTGGCGCGCCTTGATGGAAGTACGATATCGGGTTTGCCCGACAGCCCTGCAACGTGCAAACGATAGCGAAGACCGGCACTATGCAGCGCCTTTCGCAGCCGGATTTCAGGCTTCGTGTTGCCGGCCTTGATCCCAGCCATCATGCGCGATCTTATTTCTGTGCGGACTACATCAACCACAGTATGGAGGCCTGTATTTCTTGCAACAACTCGTTATTCTGTGATGGGGTTTATCAGGCGGGTTCCAGAAGGCGTGATTCTTGCCAGTATATTCGATCGTAGATATTTTTGCCGGTCCAGGCGGACTGGCTGAGGGATTTTCGAGCGTCCGCAATGCTGACGGGAAACGGGCATTCCATATCGCCCTCTCTGTCGAAAAAGATTCTGCTGCCCATTCCACACTGAGATTGCGAGCCTTTCTACGCCAGTTCGATGGCAAGTTTCCGGATGCCTATTACAATCATATCAATGAAGGGGCCACAGAGCCCAATTGGTCTGAGCTTTACCCCGAGCAGTGGGCGGCTGCCGAATTGGAGGCTTGGCAGTTCGAACTCGGAAAGGAGAATCCTGCTGAGCGATTGAACGGCCGTATCGATGCCATTCGAGAGGAAAGCGGCGGCAACTCCATTCTGATCGGCGGCCCACCTTGCCAAGCCTATTCGCTTGTTGGGCGAGCACGGAATTCCGGCATCCAAGGATACGTAGCCAGTAAGGATGATAAGCACTTCCTCTACCAAGAGTACATCAGAATTCTGGAGCGTCTTCGTCCTGCAGCCTTCGTGATGGAGAATGTCAAGGGCATGCTATCTTCGTCGGTTGACGGAGAAAATCTAATATTTGACCAAGTGCTGAAGGACCTTCGGGGTGCAGAGAGTGGGCACGAGCGCTACCGACTCATCGCGTTGACTCCTCGCCGTCGAAGGCAGCTCAACTTCGGAAGGTTTCAGCCAACAGCCGCCGATTTCGTGATCCGCGCCGAGGACTTCGGCGTGCCGCAGGCGCGTCATCGGGTTATTGTTGTCGGACTGCGAGCCGATGTCGCAGCCGATCTGCCTGACACCGCGCTTGCTGACGTAATGGTCCGTCACGCTCTTAAAGCAACGGTCGGCCATGTTCTTGATGGTATGCCGAAGCTACGGAGCGGGCTCAGCCGAGGGTTAGATACCGGGAAGGAATGGAAGCGCGTCATCACTAGCGCAATGTCCTTCGTGGCCGATGTTGAAACGAACCTGCCCGATGCTGAGCACCTCACATTCACGACGCGCGCTGCAAGGCATCTCGCCGCGTTCGAGAACCTGAGCGACGTGCCAGAGCGAGAGACTAGAGGAACAGGCATCGCCCGGGACTGCCCCGCCGACCTACGCAATTGGCTGATCGACCAACGGCTCAAGACGCTGCCAAATCATGTGACGCGCGGCCATATGATAAGCGATCTCGCGCGCTATTTTTTTGCCGCTGCATTCGCTGAGGTCACGGGTCGATCACCCAAGGCATCCGACTTTCCCGGGGAACTCGCCCCCCAGCATCAGAACTGGTCGACAGGAAAATTCGCCGACCGCTTCCGGGTTCAGATCGCGAGCGGCCCCTCCACCACCGTTACGAGCCACATTTCGAAGGACGGTCACTATTTCATCCACCCAGATCCGATGCAGTGCCGCAGCCTGTCGGTCCGCGAGGCCGCACGCCTTCAGACGTTCCCCGACAACTATCTTTTTAAGGGAAACCGGACTCAGCAGTATGTCCAAGTCGGCAATGCCGTCCCGCCGTTGCTCGCGCGCTGGATCGGAGAGGCACTGTGGTCGATCCTCAACGCGCGGCACATGCGCGATGACGCAGAACCGGCCCGCGCGAGACTACGCGATGTTGCCTGAGTACCACATTGCCAGTCTCGGCCGGGACTCAAGGGATAGGCTATGCCGCCTCCACGCATGACCAAAGCGAGACGCCGAGGGGATTCGTCCACAAGCGCAAATGCACGTTGGAGTGAGGAAGAGCTTCGTCGATCGGTCGACGCATACGTGCTGCTCCTGCGCCTGCAGATCCAGGGAATGGATCAAAAGTCGGAGCCGATCGCGCAGGCGCTGCTGCGCGGTCCGCTTGCGCTACGGAATGATGCGGCAATCCGCTACCGCATGCGTAACATCTCTGCGGTTGTGCGAGAATTCGGAGCTCCCGCGCTGATCGACTTCTCGGCCGCCGAGAGCGTAGGCAGCGGCGTTCGGCCACGCATACGCGCGATGCTACTGGAGAATCTGGATTTCGGGCGTTTGCTCAACCCAGAAGTTCGTTCGCTGGACGAAGAACGGCAGGATGCGCTGACTGCACTCAAAATCTTGCGCGATCGCATCGCCGACCTTGAGCAGGAGCTGTCATGGATAGGGCACAACAATCCTCCGGACACAGCTGCACCAGAGGAGATCGGGCGGAAGCATTTTCGGCAGGCACTATCCGACATCGACACGATTCAGAGAGAACTGAAAACAAGAAGCCCAGATAAGACGAGCGTCGAGCAAAGCAAATCTCGCCTCGTCCGCTTTGCAACCGCCCTCGCCACATGGGCGGGAGAGCGATTTACAAAATTCACCGACGCAGCGCTTGTGGCCGCAGCGCCGGTGGTCGTCATAAAGGTGTTTGGATTAGTCCCTGCTATTGTCGATGCGGTCGAAGCAGTCACCCGGACGCTGGTTCATTGATTGAAGCATCTATTGGCCCACTGAAAGCCCGATTCTAAATCGCTGGAAAAGAAAATAATGCCAAGTGCCGAGAAGAAACTTCAATTTAGGCCGCGCGCCAGGATCATCCGCACCATCGGCGACCAGCTTATCAGCGGACCCGAAGCAGCCGTCATAGAACTGGTCAAGAATGCATACGACGCGGATGCGTCGTTCGTATCGATCAAATTTGTCCCACCTCTTCAAGTCGGCAAGGGCAGAATAGCTGTTGTTGATAATGGCCACGGAATGACGTTGTCTGACATTCAAGACAAATGGATGGAGCCAGCCACAGCTGCCAAATCAGGAACGCGGCTGTCGCCGATACGAAGGCGTCACATGATGGGCTCCAAAGGCATCGGGCGATTCGCTGCGGCCAAGCTCGGCAGCCGGATGGCACTTAACTCCGTTAGCGACCGAAGCGGATCGCGCGCTGAGGTTTTGATTCCTGAATTGAACTGGGGCGTCTTCGATGGTGACACGTATCTGTCGGACGTCTCGATCGACTACCTGACTCAAGAAACGACACTGCCCACGGGTACGACCATTGAGATCAGCGAACTTTCAGAAGATTGGACAGAGACGAAACTCTCTCGATTGTATCTTGAGCTTCGACGGCTGATCTCCCCGCTTCAGCAGAACGACCAAGACAAATTCTCCATCTATCTCGACCTGTCGGCGTGCACGAAGAAATCAGCGGGTTTCGACTGCTGGAATGTACTTGGGACGACGTATGACCCAGACAGCGCGAATGACACTCTGGATCCCAAGAAGGCATTCGAGGTCCAGCCGTTCCCAATCCTAACAAGTAGCGACTACGAGGTCTCAGGCCATTTCGATGTGGAGGGGCGCTTCCACGGCACAATGCAGATTCGTCGTGCAGGGCAAGCACCCCAGTCAATCAATCTTGTCCTTCCACTGCGGGATGAGGAGCAGGCCTGTGGCATAGTCACTGTTCAACTATTCCTGTTCGATCGGGAAGCAACGGTTGTTCGGGAGGCCGTCAGAAAGGCTGGGCTGGGGGATATGAATGCCGCCGAAGCCCGTCAGATTCTTGACAGCGTTGCCGGGATCGCAATCTACAGGGACGGATTCAGAATCCGCCCCTATGGCGATCCTGAAAACGACTGGCTAACGCTGGACAAGCGTCGAGTTCAGAATCCAAGCCTACGAATTGGTCACAACCAAATCGCTGGATACGTTACGGTTCAGGACCAAGACGCCTCTGGCTTGGTGGAACGGAGCAGCCGAGAGGGCTTTGAACAGAATGCGTCATTCCGCCGGCTTCACCGAATCATCACAGACCTGTTGGCAGAACGCGTAGAACCGCGACGGCAGAAATTCCGTGAAGATGCAGGAATAGCAAGGCGAAAGCGGACCACTTTCGAGGACGTCAAAAAAATTTCCGAACTCGGACCTCTCCAGGACCTCATACCTGATATTTCCCCCGAGAAGAGAGTTTCAGCTCAAGGTCTCATTGCTAAGCAGTCTGCTCTCCTGGCCGATAGGATTGAAGCCCTCGAAGAGCGCCAGAGAGTCCTGGAGGCCCAATCGTCGCTCGGGCAGATAATCGGGGAAATCCTTCACGAGGGTGCCCCGAGTGCCACCTTCCTTGCAAACACCGGCAAAAGGCTTCAGACGCGATATCAATTCCTCTTCGACAACGGCAAATACACTGAGGAAACCCGCAGGGAATTTCCAGAAAAGCTCGCCTTGGTTCGAGACAATGGAGAGAAAATACGACAACTCTTTGAGAATCTTCGCCCACTTTCGGGAGTGCGTAGGGGCCCACCGGAAGACTTTTATGGGGTCGACACCGTTCACGAGGTGCTCGGAATCTTCGACAGCCACAACATTGACATGCACGTCCAGCAGGAGGGTACCCCCAAGCGGCTATTCGGGTACAAGGACGATCTGAAAACCGCTTTGGTAAATCTAATTGGCAACTCTATCCATTGGCTGGAGCAGTCCAAGACGCAGAGCCCTCGGGTCGACATACGATTCCGCTGGCAAGGTAGCGAAGCGATCATCTACGTCGACGACAACGGTCCAGGAGTTCCGGACGAGTTCGCCGAGCAGATATTCGACGTCGGCTTCACGCTTAAGGACGGAGGCACGGGTCTTGGCCTGAACATCGCTAAGGAAGCGCTCTCCAGGTCGAATGCATCTCTGCTCTATCACATGCATTTTTCGAAGGGCACTCGTTTCGAAATACGGTTTCCATGCTTGGGGGGATAAAATGTCAATTCGCTTATTGTTCGTTGAGGACGACAAGGCGCAGCTGTCGCTGTTCCAAGATGCCATCAACGATTGGAACGAAGCACACCCGGAGGTGCCTTTTGAGCTGACGGTCGAGAGTACGTACGAAGAGGGACTTCAACAGCTTGACCGACTTCGTCTTGATGCTGCGCTTTTCGATCTGCGCTTGAAGGGTGGCGAACACAAACTCTCTGGAAGCCGCCTAGCGGATCTATGCGTCTTTCAATACGGCATTCCGGCGGCGATCATAAGCGGACATCCTGCAGATTTCGATCGAAAAGCTGAAGGGCATGAAATGCTGGCAGTCTTCAACAAGGGAGATGCGGATGTCTATGAGAGGGCTATCGGTTGGTTTGCCGAACTTTCGCGAATGATTGAAGTGCTCAATGGCACACGAAGGACCATACAGGCGCAGGGTGCTGCTGTGTTCTACGGACGCGTATGGCCGAGGTGGAAGTTGTATGAAGCCTTGGCAGGCATAGACACTAAGCAGCTAGTTGGCATCGTCTCGCGACAATACGCTAGTCAAATAGCAGATATCCTCGGCATCGATTCCGAGGAGAACGTGAAGTGGCATCCCTTCGAGAACTATGTTCAGCCCGCCCTTCAGGAGTCGCGACCACACACGGGCGATCTGTTCAAGTTGGAGGATGGGTTGTGGGTTGTCTTGACGCCTCAATGCGACATGGTCACACAGAAGGCTGAGACCGTTTTGCTCGCCCACTGCGAAACCGAAATCCTGCTCGAAGCCTGGAAACAGCATGCTGACGCATTAAAGCCAGGTGCCAGCAAAACCAAAAGGGAGGGCGCCGAAAAATATTTCGGCAAGCTTGTCAACCAATTCGAGCCCTCCCAACATTTCCTTCCTCCGCTGGAGGACGGCAAGCCTTTAATGGTGCAATTTAAGAACCTTCGGACAGTTCTGATGGCGGACCTTCAGAAAAGCCTTTCAAGTCGGGTAGCATCGGTAGCATCCCCCTTCCTGAGCAATCTGACCCAGCGATTTGGTTCCTACGTCAGCCGGACAGGTCAACCCAACTTGGACATTAATCATTTTGGCTAAGGCAAGTTGGCCAAGACTCGGTAAATCAGAGGTTTGTTCTTTGTTGACATACTGGAGGGATGTATACGGGCGGCCCCGCGGCTTCCCCCACTAGGAATCCTCCAAACGCGGTTGAGCCGCCGGCAGCCCCCTCACCGCCTCAACCCAGGCACAAAGCTCTTCACGCGCGCAGATCGACCTGGTTCCACCAGACGCCGTCATGGCCGGTGCGCTGGCTCGTGGCGATGATGGCGTCGGCGGGGGTCAGGTCGACGGAGGTCGACGCATGTGTCCGACGTCAGCTAAAAACAACAAAGCGCCGCGCTATTTTTCATCAAGCTGTCGCAAAAGGCCATTGCCATCCGTCCTCCGCCAGAAAGGAACCCGCCACGCGAAAACTCATCGTCAGCGAATTCATCAGCGTCGATGGCATTGCCGAGGTCGAGAAGCTGCCGGGCGTGACCTGGAACGATGAGATGCAGAACATTCAAGGACGATGAGCTTGCCGACAGCGGCGACAACGCGCTGCCGAAATATGTCGCCTCGACGCGCTTGACGCCGCGCCTCCGCCATTGATGCGATCGAGTTCGCAGCCACCTGGCGGAAGGCGGAAGGTTCTGATCCGCCCTTTCTTGCTGCTGCGGTAGAAAGACTTCTTGATTCAGCCACAAGCCCAAATTGCTGGATTTGGCAACCCAGGAAGGATAGGCTTGGTTTTTGGTTCAAGCGATGGAACAGAGACTAGCCGCAATTCTGGCTGCCGATATGGCGGGCTACAGTCGGCTAATGGAGGCCGACGAATCCGGCACGCTCGCACGCCTTCGGACCCATCGCATAGAACTGGTCGATCCGGCCATCGCGAAGAACAAGGGCCGGATCATCAAGACCACCGGTGACGGCATGCTCGTTGAGTTCCAGAGCGTGACCGATGCCGTGAAATGCGCCGTGGAAATCCAACAGCGCATGAAACGGCGCAATTCGGATGTGCCGCAAGAACGGCGTATCGAATTCAGGATCGGCATAAATCTCGGCGACATCATTTTCGACGATGATGATATTTTCGGCGACGGCGTCAATATTGCCTCGCGCATCGAGCAGCTCGCCGACGTCGGCGGTATCTGCGTGACCGCAGCGGTGGCGACCCAAATTGCCGACCGTCTCGAAATTGCCATGGAGGACCTGGGCGAGAAGACGTTAAAGAACATCAGCCGCCCGGTTCGCCTCTATCGCGTTGGGTTTGATAGTCCTGTCCTGCCACAAGTCGAGGCAAAGCGATCCATCTCGAAACCTTCGATAGTGGTGCTGCCATTCAGCAACATGAGCGGCGACCCCGAGCAGGAATTTTTCGCGGACGGGCTGACCGAGGACATCATCACCGAACTGTCCCGCCACCATGAGTTGTTCGTCATCTCGCGCAATTCCGCCTTCGTCTACAAGAACCGCGCCGTGAATGTGCGCGAGGTGGCCGAAAAACTCGACGTCCAATATTTGGTGGAGGGAAGCGTCCGCAAGATCGGCGACAGGGTGCGCGTGACGGTTCAGCTCATCGACACGGCGAATGACGCACATATCTGGGCAGACAAATATGACCGGAAGCTGGTCGACATATTCGCGATTCAGGATGAGGTGACCGCGGCGATCGCAGCCACGCTGCCCGGTCGTGTCGAGGCGGCTCAGCGGGACCAGCTCGCGCGCGCGAAACCTGCAAACATGGCCGCGTATGAATGTGTGCTTGCTGCCAAGGTGCTGCATCACCGAAGCACGATTGCGGATAATGAACGCGCGCAAACCTTGATAGAAAGGGCCGTCACCCTCGACCCCGATTATGCCCATGCCCATGCCTGGCGGGCCTGCATTCTTGGCCAGGCCTGGGTCCATAACTGGTGCGAAGACAGGGATGCCGTCTGGAACAACGTTATGGCAGCGCTGGACAGGGCGCTGGCGCTGGACAACAACGATGCCGATGTCCACCGCATCCTCGCGGCAGTGAACGTGAACAACAATGAGCTGACCACAGCGCGCTACCATCAAGAGCGGGCGCTGGCCCTCAATCCCAATTACGACCTCGTGGTGGTGCAGCAAGGCGAGTTATTGACATGGCTGGGGAGGCCGGAAGAGGGAATCGAATGGATCCGCAAGGCAATGCAGTTGAACCCGCACCACCCGGAGAGATTCTGGAGCCATCTGGGAAAGGCGCATTTCGCCGCGCGCCAGTATGGCGAGGCGATCGAAGCTTTCATGCATCTGTCAACCATGGACTCGGTTCAGCACGCTTTCGCCGCTGCCTGCTACGGCTGGCTCGGTGACGAAATCGCGGCTGCGGCGCATCTGGGCAAGATCAGAACGCTCGATCCCCAATTCGACCTCGATCCATTTATCGCCACCCTGCACTTTGCCCAGGAGTCTGACGTGCAGCACGTCCGCGAAGGACTGCTGAAAGCCGGTATTGCCAACTTGTAGGCAGCCCGTAACTACTAACCAGACCCGATAGGGGCCCGACGCGGACCTTGTGGCATGACCGAACGACGGGCAGGTCGGAGACGCTTTTCCCACGGTGTCGGTCTTTGGAAGCGAATGGGGAAAGCCCCTCCCTCTGACAAAGCGCGGCGCTAGTTGACGGCGCAGTTCGCATAAGGCCCGCACGGCCGCCCCAACAGAAGGGAACCCGCCATGAGAAAACTCATCATCACCGAATTCATCAGCGTCGATGGCATTGCCGAGGTTGAAAAGCTGCCGAGCGTGGCCTGGAACGATGAAATGCAAAAATTCAAGGACGACGAGCTTGCCGACAGCGGCGCCATGCTTTTGGGGCGCACGACTTATCAGATCTTTGCCGGCTCGTGGCCCAAGGAGACCGGAGATTTCGCCGACCGGTTCAATGCGCTGCCGAAATATGTCGCGTCGACCAGTTTGACGGCGCTGGACTGGCAGCCGGCCGAGCTGCTGACTGGCGCGTTGCCGGACGCGGTCAGAGGGCTGAAGCAAGGCAGCGGCGGCAACATCTATGTGCATGGCAGCCTCAGCGTCGCGCAGGAACTGCTGCGCCACGGCCTTGTCGACCGCATCCGGCTGCTCAGCTACCCCGGTGCTGTCGGCCAGGGCAAGCTGCTGTTCCCGCCCGGCGCGCAATTGCCGCTCGAGCTGGTGTTTGCCAGGCAATTCAGCAACGGCGTGGTGGCGCTGGAGTATGCGGCGGGGCTGGAGAAGCCGTGATGACAGCCAATCTCCCCCCTGAGGGTCCCCTTGAGGGGGAGATGCCCGGCAGGGCAGAGGGGGGCGCGAAAGAACGCCGGCCTTCGTTTCAACTGTAGCAATCGCATAGGGGCAAGTGCCCCCTCACCCGGATTGCCAACCGAATTGCGAAGGGCAATTCGGGGCAATCCGACCTCTCCCCGAGGGGAGAGGAGGTCGCCGGCGTTAACGCCAGCCTCTTCTCCCCAGCGGGGAGAAGGTGGCCGCGAAGCGGCCGGATGAGGGGGGCCCCCTATGCGATAGCCCTGCCGTTGGGGGGAGATCGCTGCTTCGCCCATCAGCGCCCCCGCCCGCCTGCCTCCAGCTTCTGCTCGGCCGCAATCAGCATCTCGACAAACCTCGTCACCTTGGGCGGGCGGAAGCGGGCGGCGGGGTAGACTGTGTAGATGCCGCCGGAGGGCAGCCGCCACTCGGGCAGGACCTGCACCAGCCGCCCGGCGGCCAGCTCGTCCCGCACCAGAAAGTCCGGCAGCACCGACAGGCCGGCGCCGGCGCGGACGGCCGCCAGCACTGCCGGCGTCGCGTCAATGGCGATCGTTGCCTGCATGCGCACGCCCTGCTGCTCGTTGTCGCCGCGCGAAAATTGCCATAGCAGCGGTTCGCGCAGCGCCATGTTGGCGATGAAGGGCAGCCCGGCAAGGTCTTGCGGTTCCCCGGCCGTGAACCGGCCTTCAAACCCGGCGCCGCACACCATGAATTGTTGGAAGGTGCCGATGCGCCGCGCCTGCAGGCTGGAATCGGCCAGCCAGCCGACGCGGATGGCCACGTCGATGTGGCCGGAAACCAGGTCGATCGTCTCGTCGCCCAGCGTCAGCTCCACCCGGCAGGCGGGATAGCGCGCGCTGAAGGCGGCGACCACCGGCACCACCGCCGACGTGCCGTAGTCGTTGGACGCCGCGATGCGCAGCGTGCCGGTCGGCTCGGCGGCGGCCTGCGCGAGCTCGTCGAAGGCATCCTCGGCCTGCTGCAGAACCTGCAGGCAGCGGGCATGGAATGTCCGGCCGGCCTCGGTCGGATGGACGCGGCGCGTCGTGCGGATCAGCGGCGTCGTTCCGACATCGCGCTCCAGCCGCGCCACCTGTTGGCTGACGACCGCCTTGGTGATGCCCAGCCGCTCGGCGGCCCGCGTGAACGAGCCGGCGTCGACCACCGCCGCGAAATAGGCCAGCCGGTTCAGGTTCATGCGTGGCTCATGGCAGATGCAGCCCCATTGTCAGGCGAAAGCATACATTACGTCTATTTTGTCGGCCTTCAATATGCATTCCGTTTTTGCCATCTTGCGGCATCGAGGCCGCCGAATTCCGCATTCCCAGGAGACATCCATGTTCACACGGAGAAGCATCATGAAAACCACCCTCGCCGCCGGCGCTGCCGCGGTCTTTGCTCCCGCCGGGCTTGGCCATGCGGCCAGCGGGCTTTCCTGGAAGCATTTTCCCGCCGGCGAAAACGGCTTCTTCCGCGCCCCGGTGCTGGTCTCCGGCGCCACCGAAGCCGTGCTGATCGATTCCGGTTTCACCTACCCCGACGGCCGGGCCGTGGCCGAGGCGATCAAGGCGACCGGCAAGACGCTCACCACCATCTATGTCAGCCAGTCCGACCCCGACTATTATTTCGGCCTCAAGCGGATCAAGCAGACGTTCCCGCAGGCACGGGTGATCGCCGCAGCCGAGACGGTGGCCGCCATCAACGGCAATGTCGAAAAGAAGCTCGCCGTCTGGGGGCCGCAGCTGAAGGAAAATGGCCCGCAGGCGCTGGCCGACGTCGTCATCCCGGAAGCGTTCGACGGCAAGACGCTCAGCGTCGACGGCGAGAGCATCGAGATCGTCGCCGCGGAAGGCCTCGGCAACCGGCGCTATCTGTTCGTGCCGTCGCTGAACGCGGTGTTCGGCGGGGTGATGATCTTTGCCGGCGTGCATGTCTGGACCGCCGACACCCCGACCAGGGAACTGCGCGCCGCCTGGCTGGCCAACCTCGAAAAGATCGCGGCGCGCAAGCCGGCGATCGTCGTGCCTGGGCACATGACGCCTGGGGCGGCGACCGACCTTTCGGGCGTCGAGCACACAAAAACCTATCTCATCGCCTTCGAGGAAGAACTGGCCAAGGCCAAGGACGCTGCCGCGCTGAAGAGCGCCATGGAAGCCCGCTTCCCCGGCCTCGGCATGGGGGTTGCGCTCGACATCGGCTCCAAGGTCGCCACCGGCGAGATGAAGTGGGGCTGAGATTGGCGCCAATCTCGAGCTGATCCGCACCACTTACGAAGGATACGCTCATGGTCCAGCGGGCGTTGACGCCGGGCGCCTGACGGCTGTCATCCGCCGAGACGGTTGGTGCGCTTGCTGGCTTCGGCCTTGGCCCGCGCCTCGACCGCCCTTTCGATCTCGCGCTTCAGCTCGTCCTTGATCGCCACCGTCTCGGCCATCAGCGCCTCGACCTTCATGAAATCGAGCACGCGGTATTTCGACACCGCCGGCCGGATCAGGATGTCGGGCCGGCTCTGGTTCAGCTTACTGGCGATGATCGACTGCATCATCAGCTGCGTGGCGCCGAACATCAGGTCGACGGAGGTCGGGAATTTGCGCCCGGCCTCGGTCGGCGCGCCGACCACGTCGACGGCGATGACGATGTCGGCGTCGAGCTCGATCAGATCGAACGGCACGGGATTGTAGATGCCGCCGTCGATCAGCAGCCTGCCGTCGCGCATCACCGGGCGGAACACCGCCGGGATCGCCGCCGAAGCGGCCAGCGCCGAATGCAGCTCGCCTTCGTCGAGCACCGCGAGCTTGTGGCCATAAAAGTCCGTTGCCGTCACCTTCAGCGGTATTTTGAGTTCGGCGAAGGTCTCGGGGATGGCATCGGGCAGGAACGCCTTGAGGATGCGCTCGACATTGAACTGGCTGACCCGCAAGCCGCCCTGCAACGCTTCGGCAAAGGTGCCGGGCCGCGCCCGCCACATGCGCGTCGCCACTTCGGCGCGGCGGCCGAGGATCGAGCGCGTATAGTCGTGAATGTCCTTGCCGGTCATGCCCGAGGCCATGCCGGCGCCCATGATGGCGCCGATCGACGAGCCAGCGATTGCCGCCGGCCTTATGCCCAGTTCGTCCAGCACCTCGATGACGTGGATATGCGCCAGCCCACGCGCGCCGCCGCCGCCAAAGGCGATGCCGAAGCTAGGGCCGACCGCGGAGCCTTTGCTAGCCCCCATTTCTGACACTCGATGCGGCGGTGCTATCGAAATTGGGCAAATGCCCCGTCATCCGGATTGCCGGCGGTTTGTGGCCGTAGCGCGTCTTTCCTTCTCCCCTTGTGGGAGAAGGTGGATCGGCGCGTAGCGCCGAGACGGATGAGGGGTGTTGGACGGAGTGCCGCCGATGCCAAGCTGGAACACCCCTCATCCGTCGCCTTCGGCGACACCTTCTCCCACAAGGGGAGAAGGGGGAGCCGACCGGGGCGGCGCCAGCGCCTGGAAAACGCGGGCAACGGCTCATCCCTTGCTTCCCAGCTTCGGCCCGACCACCATGACGGCCGGCTCGGCGGAGAGCAGCTTTTTCGCCGCTGCCTTGACCTGGTCCAGCGTCACCGCGTTTATCAGCGCGGCGCGGCGCTGCATGTAGTCGATGCCGAGCTTGCCGAGCTGGATCTCGACCAGCGTTGCGGCGATCGCGCCGGAGGAATTCAGATTGTTGATGGCATAGGCGCCGATCATGTATTTCTTGGTCGCCGCCAGCTCGGCTTCGGTCGGCCCCTCCTCGGCCATGCGCTTGACCACGTCGCGCACCACGGCCAGCGTCTCGGCCGCCCTGTCGGCGCGGGTCGAGGTGGTGATGGAAAGCGCCTCGGAATGCTGGTGGTCGACGAGGTCGGAGCTGACGCTATAGGCCAGGCCGCGCTTCTCGCGCACCTCGTCGAACAGCCGCGAGGTGAAAGTGCCGCCACCGAGGATCTCGTTCATCAGCACCGCGGCGAAGAAATCCGGCGCGTTCCGCTTCACGCCGGGATAGGCGAGTTGCAGCGAGGCCTGCGGCTGGTCGTAAACGACCTCGAGCTGCTGGCCAAGTTTCAGGTCGATGTCGGGAACGGGCGTAAGCGCCTGCTTTTCCGGCAGGCTGCCGAATACCAGGTCGAGCTTCTGCTTCAGCGTCTCGGCGTCGATGGCGCCGACCACCGCGACATGCAGACCGTCGCGGGCGAAATTCGCCTTGTGGAAAGCGCTGAGATCGGACGGCGTGATCGTCGCGATGCTTTGCCTGGTGCCCTGGTCCGGCCGCGCATAGGGATGCCTGCCGTAGATCGCGTCCAGCCATTTGCGCTGGGCGAGCGTATCGGGATCGCGCTCGTTGGCGATGATGCCGGACAGGATTTGCGCGCGGATGCGGTCGATCGGCACCTGGTCGAAGCGCGGCTGGTTGACCGCCACGCGCAGCAGGTCGAAGGCGCCGTCGCGCTGCTCGGCCAGCATGCGCATCGAGCCGTAGATTCCGTCGCGCTGCGCATCGAAGCTCATCTCGGCGCCGACATCGTCAAGCTTGACCTGGAAGGCCTCGCTGTCGAGGTCGCCGGCGCCTTCGTCGAACAGACCGCTCATCAGGTTGGCAAGCCCTTCCTTACCGGGCGGATCCTGCGTCGCGCCGCCATCGAAGACGAAGCGGATGGCGACGATCGGCACCGAATAATCCTCCACCAGCCAGGCGGTGATGCCCTTCGACGAGGTCACCTCCTGGATGTTCATGGCAGCACGAGCCGAAAGCGCCGGCAGGATGAGGAAGACGAGGGAGAGGATGAGGGTCGCTAGAAGAGGGCCGGAGCGCGCGTGCTTCCCTTCTCCCCTTGTGGGAGAAGGTGGATCGGCGCGAAGCGCCGAGACGGTTGAGGGGTGTTGGACGGAGTGCCGTTGGTGCCAAGCTGGAACACCCCTCATCCGACCGAGCTTTGCTCGGCCACCTTCTCCCACAAGGGGAGAAGGGGAGGAGCCCGGGGGAGAAGGCAGAGCGGGACCGTGCTGGTTCATCATCAAATCAATTCCCAGCCTGGGTTTGCGGCAGAAGATAGCCGGTCGTTGCGTGGTCGAGATTGAGATAGCGGGCAGCGACCGCCTTGACCTGGTCGGCGGTGACCTTGCGGATGCGGTCGGGCCATTGCTGGACGTCCTGGACGTTGCCGCCGGTGGCGAGCGTCGAGCCGTAGATGTTGGCCATGTCCTCCTGCTTGTCGCGGGCAAAGATCATCGAGCGGACGAAACGGTCCTTGGATTTTTCCAGCTCATCGCTGGTGACGCCGTCTTTCGCGATGCGGGCGATCTCGACGTCTACCGCGGCCTCGACGTCTGCAAGCTTGGCATCGCCGCGCGGCGCGCCATAGACGGTGAAATTGCTGTCGTCGAGCATGGTGCCTTGGAAGAAGGCGCCGGCCGCGGCGGCTATCCCTTGCCTGACGACAAGCTCCTGGTAGAGCCGGCTGCGGTTGCCGCCGCCGAGGATTTCGGACAGCACGTCGAGCGCTTCGGCTTCGCCGGGCTTTGCCGTGTGATAGGACGGAACCACCCACTGCGTCGTAAAGCTCGGCACGCTGACGCGCCCGTCGGTCAGCGTCACCGTGCGCCTGGTGTTCTGCTCGGGCTCGATCGGGCGGATGCGCGGCGGCAGATCCGGGCCGCGCGCGATCTTGCCATAGGTCTTTTCGGCCAGCGTCTTGACCGTTTCCGGCTCAACATCGCCGGCCACCACCAGCACGGCGTTATTGGGCGTATAATATTTGTTGTAGAAGGCCATCGCGTCGGTGCGGTTCAGCTTCTCCATCTCCTGCATCCAGCCGATGACCGGGATGCGGTAGGGCTGGTTCTGCCACAGCGTGGCGTCGATCTCCTCGTCGAGCACCGCCTGCGGATTGGAGTCGATGCGCGAGCGGCGCTCCTCGAGGATGACGTCGCGCTCGGTCTTGATGACATCGTCGTTGAGGATGAGATTGCGCATGCGGTCGGCCTCGAAGCCCATCATCTCACCGAGCGCCTGCGGCACCACTGTCTCATGAAAAGCGGTGTAGTCGTAGGAGGTGAAGGCGTTGTCCGAGCCGCCGATGGCGGCGACGGCGCGATCGAGCTCGCCGGCCGCATGGTTGCTGGTCGCCTTGAACATCAAATGCTCGAAGAAATGGGCAATGCCGGATTTGCCCGGCGGCTCGTCGGCGCTGCCGATCTTGTACCAGACCATATGGGTGACGATCGGGGCGCGGTGGTCGGGGATGACGACGACCTCCATGCCGTTGTCGAGCAAGAAATCCGTCACTGCGCCGTCGTCGGGATTGTTGTCCGCCAGAGCCGGCTCGGCCATCACCAGGGCCAGTCCCAAGAGCGTTCCGCGCAGCCATTCAGCCTGAAATGTCATAGATGGCTCCGGTTTGGGGTGGAACGATAGGCGGGGTTGCTGGTCGAGGCAAAGCGAATTGTTCGTCATTTTGAAGGCGCGGCTTCCTCGCCAATTGCGGGGCCTCACCCAACCTCGATGAAGCGGATGACCGTCTCGCCATAGTTGCGCTCGTCGACAACCGAAAAGCCCGGCCCTGCCTCGAACGGCGCCGCCGCCGCTTCCTCGACTACGCAGAGCGCGCCGGGGGCGAGCCAGCCGCCGGCCTTGGCCGAGCGCAACGCGCGTTCGCCAAGGCTCTTGCCATAGGGCGGATCGGCAAAGACCAGGCCGAATGCAGCGATGGTGCCCGCCTCGCCCAAGGCCGTCGCGTCGCGACGGAATATCTTGGTGCGCCCAGTGAGGCCGAAAGCCTCGACATTGGTGCGGATCAGGCCGCGCCCTTCGGCGGATTCCTCGATGAAGACAGCATAGGCAGCGCCGCGCGACAGCGCTTCGAGGCCGAGCGCGCCGGTGCCGGCGAACAGGTCGAGCACGCGCGCGCCGTTCAGTTTTTCGGGAAAGCGATGCGCCAGCACGTTGAAGACCGCCTCACGCGTGCGGTCGGTCGTCGGGCGGATGGCAAAGGTGCGGGGCGTCGCCAGCGGACGCCCGCGAAGCTCACCGCCGACGATCCGCATTGCTTCCTTTCGGGCCGCCACGCGGCCGGTCGCCACCGCTATCCGAACGTTCGCCACGAGGCTTGCCGAACGGCTTTGCACCGCCGGGCTTGCCATAAGACGGCTTGAAAGCGGCCTTGCGCGCCTTGTTTTCCGCCGCCTTGGCGGCGTCTGCCTCCGCCCTGCCCTTGCCGATCGGCCGCGCCCCCGGCGCCATCCAGACATTGGCCTTGCGCTGGCCCGGCGGTTCGATCGGCCGCTGCTCGCGTTCGGATTTCTTGCCGCCGAAGCCGCCACGAGGCTTGTCGCCGCGGGGTTTGTCCCCGAAGTCGCCGCGTTCAGGTTTGGCGCCACGCTCGCCAAAGCTCCTCTCCGGTTTTGTCGACAGCTTGCCGAGCGCTTCGTCGCGGCTGCCTTCGCGGCGCTTGCGGTTCTTGATCAGGCCGCCCTCGCCGATCGGACGGCGTTCGCCGTCACGGGTGAATTTCGGCCGCTCGGGCTCCTCCTCCCGCTCACGCCTGACCGGCTTGTTGGAAAACGGCTTGGCGATATCGGCGTCGAAATTGGCACCGGACTCTTCGACCAGGCGCTCGCCGAGCTGGTCGCGCAGCACGCGGCCCTTGATCTCCAACACATGGCCTTCCGGCAAATCGTCGAGCTGGAACGGCCCGTAGGAAATGCGGATAAGCCGCGTCACGTCGAGACCGAGCGAGCCCAGGATGTTCCTGACCTCACGGTTCTTGCCTTCCCGCAGGCCGAGCGTCAGCCAGGCATTCGAACCCTGCTCGCGGTCCAGCGTCGCCTCGATGGCGCCATAAAAGACACCGTCAACGGCAATGCCTTCGCGCAGGCCCGCGAGCGCGCTTTCCTCGACCTTGCCGTGGACGCGCACGCGGTAGCGCCGCAGCCAGCCGGTCGCCGGCAGTTCGAGCACGCGCGACAGGCCGCCATCATTGGTGAGCAGCAGCAGCCCTTCGGTGTTGATGTCGAGCCGGCCGATGGTCATCAGCCGCGGCAGCCCGGGGGGCAGCACGTCGAAGACGGTCTTGCGGCCATCGGGATCGCGGTTGGTGGTGACCACGCCGGCCGGCTTGTTGAACAGGAACAGCCGCGTGCGCTCGATCGGCGGGATCTCCATGCCGTCGAGATGGATGATGTCGCCGGGCATCACGTTGAAGGCCGGCGAGGTCAGCGCCCTGCCGTTGACCTTGACGCGGCCGGCCGCGATCAGTTCCTCGGCATCGCGGCGCGAGGCCAGGCCGGCACGCGCCAGCCGCTTGGCAATGCGTTCGCCGGCTTCTTCCGTTGCCTCGACGCGACGCGGACGCGGCTTGAAGCCGCCCTCCGATGCCGCCTGTGCCCTTTGTGCCCCTTGCGGCCGATCGCCGCCAAAATCACGCTTAGGACGATCCCCGAAGTCACGCTTGGGACGGTCGAAGCGCTTTTCGCCGTGCTCGCCTTCGGCATCGGCCGGCCGGTCGCCGCGCGGCGCGTAGGGCTTGCGCGGACCTTCGCGCTTCTCATAAGGCTTGCCCTCCGGACGCGGCCCTTTGCTGAATGGCCTCTCGCTGCCTTTGAAGTCGCGCTTCGGCCGCTCGCCTTCGGCAGCTGCTGGCCGGTCGCCGCGCGGTGCATAAGGCTTGCGTGGACCTTCGCGGTTCTCATAAGGCTTGCCTTCCGGACGCGGCCCTTTGCTGAACGGCCTGTCGCCTTCGCGCTTCGGCTTGAAGTCACGCTTCGGCCGTTCGCCTTCGGCCGCCGCCGGCCGATCGCCGCGCGGTGCATAAGGCTTGCGTGGACCTTCGCGCTTCTCATAAGGCTTGCCTTCCGGACGCGGCCCTTTGCCGAACGGCCGGTCGCCTTCGCGCTTCGGCTTGAAGTCGCGTTTCGGCCGTTCGCCTTCGGCCGCCGCCGGCCGATCGCCGCGCGGAGTGTAGGGTTTTTTGACGCCGAAGGACGGCTTGCCACCCTTGCCGGGAGCGCCATCGCGACCACGCGGCCCCGCCGGTTTCGGGCCGGCCTTGCGCGGGAATTTCTTGTTTTTGTCGTCCATGTGGCCTTTGCTCGTTTGCGCGGGTAGTAACAGGATCGCGCTCTAGTGGCGAGGAGATAATCGGAATGGAAACCGCGTGAGGCGGCAGGATTTCATGGCGCTGGCGCTGAAAGAAGCCGAAGCCGCCGCCCTGCGTGGCGAGGTGCCGGTTGGCGCGGTCGTCGTCGGCGGCGATACGGTCGTTGCGAGTGCCGGCAACCGCACCCGCGAGTTCGCCGATCCGACCGCCCATGCCGAGATGCTGGCGATCCGCGAGGCCTGCCGCAAGCTTTCCAGCGAGCGGCTCAGCGGCCACGATCTCTATGTGACGCTGGAGCCGTGCACCATGTGCGCCGGCGCCATCTCTTTCGCCAGGCTGCGCCGGCTCTATTTCGGCGTCGCCGACGAGAAGGGCGGCGCAGTCGTCAATGGCGTTCGCTTCTTCACGTCACCGACCTGCCATCATGTGCCCGACATCTATCCTGGCATGGCCGAGAACGCTGCAGCAGCATTGCTGAAGGACTTTTTTCGCGAGCGACGCGGACCCTGATTTTCCTGGTTCGGCAGACGGACCGAATCCAAGTCAGCCAATCCAGTTCAGCCAATCCAGGCCAGAACGTCTCTGGCGCCGTCAGTCTACCAGGGCAGCCAGTCGAACATGCCGCTGCTCTTGCTCTTGGCGGCCGCCTCCCTTTTGAGGCGGCGTTCCTTCTTGTACTCGTCCTCGCCGAGGTCACCCTGCGGCGCAGTGTCGGCGGCAGCGCGGTATTGCACCGGCGGCTCGCTCAGATATCTGCGGGTGGTCGGGTCGCCCTGTTTGCCTTCAGCCCGGCGGCGCATGATTTCCGCGGCGCGGTCCTTGTCCGAATCGGCCGGAGTCCAGGCTGGCGGGTGGCTCGAGCCCGACTGCTTCAGCGCGGCCTTGACCGACGCCGGATCCGTCTGCACGTCATCGATGACCTGCGCCTGGTAGGCCGGGTCGTCCTGGTGCAGGGTGGCATCGGCGCGCAGGCGGGCACGGCGCTGCTCCGGCGATTCGGGCCATTCGGCACTCGCCGTCTCGATGCTTTCCTGCGGCGGCGGCAAGACTTCCTTCTGCCCCGGCCCTGGCTTCACCAGCGTGGGGCGCGGCTTGTAGTCGATACTATCCTTGCGTTTGGGTGCGAAGGAAAAAGCCCCGGTGAGGTCGCCGGCAAGCTGCGCGCCCGCGGTCTTGTCGGTCCCGTAGGTGGGCGAGCCCATGCAGCCGGACAAGGCGAGGCTCGATACGACAAGCGGCGCCAGCAGCGCGACGCGCGCGTAAGTTCTCTCGGTCATGCCAAAAAGTCCCACTGTAGACAGCCTCTCGATTGCCGCCGGCCAAAGAAAGGTCCGGCCCCCATCGCCTATGCTCTTCCGACGGAATTCCGGCGACAATTTGTCGTCCGGAGTTTCGCGTGTTTACCTCAACCACTCGTTAAGGGCAACGCACGGGGGCCGATCGGCCGCCCGCCGTGGCAATTGTGCACCGCCTTAAAGGCGGCTCAAAGCCTTCAGCTCATGCAGGACAGCTGCGTCACGGGCCGAAACATCCGGGAATTCCGGATCTGAGCCGACATCGGCGGTGTAGCGCCAGGAGCGTGCGCATTTCACCAGGCCGCGGTCCTCCGCCTTCTCGACGACCACGGCGACGCCTTTGACATCGTCGAGGGTAAAGCCGCCCGCCGGCGCCTTGCCGTGCGCGATAACCAGATCGCTGGTGATCGCCATCTCGGCCATGTCGACATCGGCGATCGCCGCTTCGAGTAGGGCATCGTCGAGAGTGACGACCGGCACCGCTTCCAGCGAAGAGCCGATGACCTTCTGCGCGCGGGCGATCTCCAGCGCGCCGGTGACGACACGGCGGACCTGCCGCACCTTGCGCCACTTCTCCGCCAGCGCCTCGTCCTTCCAGTCCGCCGGGATCTCCGGGAACTGGTCGAGATGCACCGAGACGACATCCGGATGACGGTCGAGCCAAGCCTCTTCCATGGTGAAAGGCAGCATCGGCGCCAGCCATTTCACCAGACAGTCGAAGAGATGGCGCACCACCTGCACGGAAGCCTTGCGCTTCACGCTGGAAGGCGCTTCGCAGTAGAGCGCATCCTTGCGGATATCGAAATAGAAGGCCGACAGCTCGATCACCATGAAGTCGAGCAGCGCGCGGGTGATGCGCTTGAATTCGAAGGCGTCGTAGCCCGAGCGTACGACTTCATCGAGCTCGGCGAGCCGGTGCAGCATCAGCCGCTCCAGCTCCGGCATCTTGTCCAGCGGCACCTCCTCGCCATCGTCATGGGCGAGCGTGCCCAGCATCCAGCGGATGGTGTTGCGCAGCTTGCGGTAGGCGTCGATGTTGGTCTGCAGCACGTTTTTGCCGAGCCGCTGGTCTTCCCAATAATCGGTCGTCACCACCCACAGCCGCAAGATGTCGGCGCCGGACTGTTTGATGACGTCCTGCGGCACGACGGTGTTGCCGAGCGACTTCGACATTTTCCGCCCCTCCTCATCCATGGTGAAGCCATGGGTGACGACGGTTTCGTAGGGCGCCCTGCCCCTGGTGCCGCAGCTTTCGAGCAGCGAGGAGTGGAACCAGCCGCGATGCTGATCGGAGCCTTCGAGATAGACGTCGGCCGGCCATTTCAGGTCGGGCCGGTCCTCAAGCGTGAAGGCATGCGTCGAGCCTGAATCGAACCAGACATCGAGGATGTCCATCACCTGCTGCCATTTCGAGGCATCGTGATTGCCGAGGAAACGCTCCTTGGCGCCGGCGGCGAACCAGGCGTCGGCACCTTCCTTCTCGAAGGCGTCCATGATGCGCTGGTTGACTGCCTCGTCGCGCAGGACATTGCCGTCGGCATCGGCAAAGACGGCGATCGGCACGCCCCAGGCGCGCTGGCGCGACAGCACCCAGTCAGGGCGCTCCTCGATCATGGCGCGGATGCGGTTCTGGCCGGCGGCGGGTACGAAACGGGTATCGTCGATGGCTTTCAGGGCGCGGCTGCGCAGCGTCGTGCCGTCGCCAAGCTCCTTGTCCATATAGACGAACCATTGCGGCGTGTTGCGGAAGATGATCGGCTTCTTCGAGCGCCAGGAATGCGGATAGGAGTGCTTCAGCCGGCCGCGCGCGAACAGCGCGTTTCGCTTGATCAGCTCGTCGATGACGGCCTGGTTGGCGTTGCCCTTCTTGCCATCGTCGTCGATAACGCGCGCCGCTCCACCCTCGCGGTCCGGGCCGAAGCCCGGCGCGTCCTTGGTGAAGAAGCCGGCATCGTCGACGGTGAAGGGGATCGCGGTGTCGATGCCACGCTGGCGAAGATCAGAGGCGGCATCCATCCAGGCGTCGAAGTCTTCTCGGCCGTGTCCCGGCGCGGTGTGGACGAATCCGGTGCCCGCATCGTCGGTGACATGATCGCCGGCCAGCATCGGCACAGGGAATTCGTAGCCACCACCCAGACTTTTGAGGGGATGCGAAAGCGTAAGATTTTCAAGCTCTTCGGCGCCAACGCTGCGAAGACGATTCAGGGTGACGTTGGCCTTCGCGGCAGCGTCGTCTGCAAGTTTCTCGGCAAAGATCAGCTTTTCGCCGGGCTGGGGGCCAAAGGCGTTCTCGGCCGCCGTGACCTCGTAGAGACCATAGTTGATGCGCGGCGAGTAATTGACGGCGCGGTTGCCGGGGATGGTCCACGGCGTCGTGGTCCAGATGACGACGTTGGCATCAAGCAGATCGAGCGACGTCTGCGTCAGCTTGGGATCCAGGGCGGGCTGCCCATCATCGATGTTGATGACCTGGCGAGCGAGGCTGACGACCGGAAACTTCGCCCAGATCGTGTCCGACTCATAGTCCTGGTATTCGACCTCCGCCTCGGCCAGCGCGGTGCGCTCGACCACACTCCACATCACCGGCTTGGAGCCGCGATAGAGCTGGCCGGACATGGCGAATTTCAGCAGCTCGCCGGCGATGCGCGCCTCGGCGTGGAAAGCCATCGTCGTATAGGGATTGTCGAAGTCGCCGACGACGCCGAGGCGCTGGAATTCGGAACCCTGCACCTTGATCCAGTGCGCCGCAAACTCGCGGCATTCCTGCCGGAACTCGTTGACCGGCACCTCGTCCTTGTTCTTGCCCTTGGCGCGGTACTGCTCTTCGATCTTCCATTCGATCGGCAGGCCGTGGCAATCCCAACCGGGTACATAGTTCGAGTCATAGCCGCGCATCTGGAATGAGCGGGTGATGACGTCCTTGAGGATCTTGTTCAGCGCATGGCCGATATGAATGTTGCCATTGGCATAGGGCGGGCCGTCGTGCAGCACGTATTTTTCGCGGCCGGCTGCGTCTTCGCGCAGCTTGCGGTAAAGGTCCATATCCTGCCAGCGCTTGACCAGCAGCGGTTCCTTTTCCGGCAAACCGGCGCGCATCGGAAAATCCGTCTGCGGCAGGTAGAGCGTTTTGGAATAGTCGATCGTCTCGGCGGTCTCGGTATCAGTCATTCGTCTGCCATATGCGTTGCCCGTCGGCAAAAGAGCCCGGGCGTTGAACTATCATGATCTGGAAAAAGCGCGAGAGGCCGCGCGCAAGATTCCCGGCGGCTCCGGCGGCGGTCAAGCCGCCCGGAACACCGGGCCTGTAATTCGTATCGCAGTCGCGAGAAGGCGCGAAAAGCTCGTCATGGCTGGGCTTTTAACTGAGACAGGCGATGTTGAAAAGCCCGAACTCTGATGCTTCCGCTAGGAGCGTACACCAATTGCGCCTATGTTTGTCGGTAGATGGCGTCGAGAGACCAGCATCTTCGGTTTGCATTTCACAGTTTAGCGCGCTGGAAGGAAGGAATGTGACCCTGACGACTACCGAGTCCGCCTTGCGACTTGAACGCATTTCAACGATGGCGAATCGCGTTTTTGGCAACCATGAAAAGGCGCAACGCTGGCTGCGTAAGCGAAGTCGGGTTCTCAACGACGCGCCCATCGATCTCCCTCAGTCTGCAACAGGTGCCACGCTTGTGGAAGAGGAACTCAACCGGATCGGCTACGGCATAGTCGTCTGAGCCTTGCGGCTCTCCGTCGTGCACAACCCGCCCGCTCACATCGAGAAATCGAAGCGATAGGTCGTCGACACGCCGATCATGAACTGATCCCTGGAGCCCCGCTCCTTGACCAGGCTGGAATCGGCGGCCGGGCCCATCAGGCGGGAATATTCGCCGAACAGACTGGCCGTCATCGGCTCGGTCACCTTCCAGGTCACCGCGCCGCCCAGGCCCGCAGATTTCACCCCGCCGCCTGGATGATATTCGCTGAGCCCCGAGGCCAGTGACTCCTTGGCATCAACGCCATAATAGGCGTCGAAATAGTCCGATGAGGCGAATGAAACGCGCGGCCCGCCGGAAATCCTGACGTCGGGCGTCACATCGTAAAAGGCGTCGGCGGCGATGTCGGCGACAAAGCCGTTATGGGCGCGAATGCCGTGCCGCAATTCGGCGCGGGCACGCAGCCAATCCAAAGGATAGAATTCGAAGAAGCCGCCAGCCTCGCCGCCCCAGCGCACCGGGTCGAGACCCTTCAATTCGTCGGCGTCACCACCATCGCGGGAAAACAGGAACTTGCCTGTCAGGCCGGCGCGGACGCCGCCATCGTCGATCAATGCCAATGAGATATTGTCGTTGCGCGAGTTGAAGCGCGCCGCGGGACCAGCCTTGCCGAGCGAGATGATCGGCGAGGCGCTGAGCAGGTACTTCTTGCCGCCCTCGAAATTCGGCGCGACCATTCCGGTGGCGCCGACCGTCAGGTACCAGTCTCCGGACAGCCAGCCGAAGGTGCCCTCGCCGGCCTTGGCAACGCCGCAGGTGCCGAGCATGAATGCGGCCAAGACCGTCGGGATCGTCGGGACTGACCGCATCGTTACTCCATACGTCGAACGCATTGGCCGATACAACCAGCCTTCATCCAAGCCATGGCGCCATTTCGGTAAAATTTGACTTAATATCCGTAACATTGGCGGCGTTGGCCCTGTTTTCCGCATAGCAACGAATCGTATTGGCGCACCAAGATCCCAGATCAAGACGTCTGGAATGCGCCAGCAGTTGCCTCGGCAAGGGTTATAAATACTCGTGGACAAACATGCCCGCGCTGTGAAGAGCGCGGCGACCGGCACTCAACCGCGCATTCCAAACCGGCCAAGCGTGAATCATATGCGGCCAAATTTCGAGACGTACTTTGACGTCAGTCGCGCCAGCGGCTTCCGCGAGCCGAGTTGCGTCCGACAACAGCGTCTCGGCCGAACCGACTTGTATAAGCATTGGGGGAAATCCGCTCAGATCGGCGAACAACGGCGAGATCAGGGGATCGCGCCGACCAACGCCATTGGGAACATAGGCGGTTGCCAGTTCCTCCAAATACGCCCGGTGGATGATGGGGTCGATTGCGTCCTTGGTTGATAGTGTCGCGCCGGACATCGAAAGGTCCGTCCAGGGCGAAACCAGCCAAAGACATCGCGGCAACGGCTCGCCTGCCGCGCGCAATATACTGACCAGGCACAGGGTGAGGTTGCCGCCCGCACTGTCTCCGCCAACCACGATGCGATCCGGCGCGATCCCTTGCCGCCTCAGAAAGCGCCATGCGGTGAGTGCGTCTTCATGTTGCGCAGGGAAAGGATGTTCCGGTGCGCGTCGATAGTCGATCGCGAGAGTGCGCATTCCCATTGCCCGACCTGCCTCTGTCACCATTCGACGATGACTTTTAGGAGAGCCGGAGCAGTAGCCACCACCGTGGAAAAACAGCAGAACCTTATCCCTGTCACTCGCAGGCGCCAGGGACCACTCTCCCTCGAGGCCATCGAAAACCACATCCTCGCATCGGATGTCCTCGGCAATCGGCCACACCGAACCAACCTCGTCGAGCCGTGCCCGGCGTTCGTCCCAGCGGACCGTTCGTGGCTTTGAGGTCAACAACCTGCGGACGGCGTTGATCTCCGTCAGATCGAGGTGTTCGTCCACGTCGCCCATTTTGCTTCCCTAGCCTCATCAAGCGTAGAAAACGGCGTACAGCAGCACGTCATCGATAAAGGGCCAATGCCAGCGCTGGGGATTTTCGTTACACTTGCGTCATGGCGAATACACGAGACGGCGGGTCGCCCCTAAACCCACTCGTCATCTTTAGCACTCCCCTCGCATATGGTCGAATATTCCATCTGATATTTGGCCTCTTCGGGACAAAGCGGAAGTGTGGCAAGCGGATCGCTCGGGGCGTGGCGCTCGCAGCCTGCTCGCTGGACGGGCAAGGCGATCGGCGCTACCTTCCGGAACAAAGAAGCTAGGCAACCTTGAGGGAGAAGGGTGATGACACTGCACGGCGACGCCTTGAAAGACGCCATTGGCCAGACGCGGGCGAAGTGGGGATGGTTCGTCGCGCTTGGGGTGCTGCTGCTTGTCTTCGGCGGCATCGCTTTCGGCAATCTGTTCATCGCAACCGTCGCCTCCGTCTTTGTCGTGGGCTGGCTGATGCTGATGGCCGGCGTTGTCGAGATCATCCATGCCTTCGGCGTGAAGACATGGGGCCGCTTCTTCTATTGGCTGCTCAGCGGCCTCCTCTACGCCGTCGCCGGCTTCTTCGCCTTCGACAATCCGGTCCTCGCCTCGACGGTGCTAACCTTCCTCCTGGCAGTCGCACTCCTTGCTTCAGGCGTGCTCAGGGCCTGGGTCGGCTACAGCCACCGGCCGCAGCCGGGCTGGGGCTGGGTGGTCGCGGCCGGCATCATCAGCGCGCTGGCGGGACTGGTCATCGCCATGGGCTGGCCGGTCAACAGCGTGTGGGTGCTCGGCCTGTTCCTGGCCGTCGACCTGATTTTCCAAGGCTGGACCTTCATTGCCGTCGGCTTGGCGCTGAAAAAGTAGATTCAGAAAGCTATGGCCGCGTCGAGCCCGGAAAGCGGCCTGACGCC
The DNA here is from genome assembly GCF_040320105.1 of Mesorhizobium sp. M0778. Classification (NCBI taxonomy): domain Bacteria; kingdom Pseudomonadati; phylum Pseudomonadota; class Alphaproteobacteria; order Hyphomicrobiales; family Phyllobacteriaceae; genus Mesorhizobium; species Mesorhizobium sp. M0778. Next base: position 29,434 of record NZ_JAMYPA010000017.1, read on the forward strand.
GGCGAGCAGTGCCTTCGCCTCAGCCTCATCGCGCTTCATCTGTGCGACCAGCGCATCAAGCCCGTCGAACTTCACCTCCGAACGCAGGTAGCCGAAAAAGGACACGGCACAAATCTCGCCGTAGAGGTCGCCGGAAAAGTCGAACACAAAAGTCTCCAGCAATGGTGCGCCATTGTCGTCGACCGTCGGCCGGCGGCCGAAGCTGGCGACGCCATCATGAAGCGAGCCGTCGGCGCGGCGGAAGCGGACTGCATAAATTCCGTCCTTCAGGGTGGCTTCCGGCGAAAGCCTCATGTTTGCGGTCGGAAAGCCGAGTGTCCGGCCGAGCTGCTGGCCGCCGATCACCTCCGCCTCGACGGTGAAACGGTAGCCGAGCAGGCCGGCGGCCTCGGCCACATTGCCCTCGCACAGCAGCGTGCGAATGCGGCTCGACGACACCACCTCGGCGCTTTCGTCGCGGAAGGCATCGACCAGCGTGACGCCGAAGCCGTGGCGCTCGCCGGCCGCCATCAGATAGGCCGGGCCGCCTTGGCGGTCCTTGCCGAAATGGAAATCGAAGCCGGTGACGGCGTGGCTTATGCCGAGGTTGCGCTCGAGCACGCCGGTGACGAAAGCCTCCGCCGACAAGGAGGCGAACTCGCGTGTGAACGGCTGCTCGACCAGCGCCGCAAAGCCCAGATGCGACAGCAGCCGCGCCTTCATCGGCGGTGGCGTCAACACGAACAGCGGCATGTCCGGCCTGAACACTTTTCGCGGATGCGGCACGAAGGTCAGCACCAGGGCAGGTACGCCGCGACGCTCCGCTTCGGCGCGCGCGCGTTCGAGCACCGCCTGGTGGCCGCGGTGGACGCCGTCGAAATTGCCGATCGCCACCACGCCGCCACGCAGATGGGCCGGCAGCGGTGCGGTTGCGGAAATGCATTCGAACATTGCCGTCATAGCTTGAACCTATTGCAGTCTGGGCTTGAACCTATTGCAGTCTGGGCCTGAACTTATTGCAGTCTGGGAATCACCGCGACCGGTCTGTAGCCGTATTTTTCGAGAAAGGCCGCGAGCCTGGCCGGGTCTGGCTGCAGCGCTTCACCGTAATCGCGGGCATGGATGCCGCCCGATACGTAGAGCACGTCGAAGCCATTATCGGCCGCGCCCTTGATGTCGGTCATCATGCCGTCGCCGATGGCCAGAACTTGCGAACGCTCGACCGTGCGGCCGAGAATGACGGCGATCTCTTTCATGGCGACCTCATAAACCGGCGCATAGGGTTTCCCGGCGATCAGGGTGCGCCCGCCAAGCTGCGCGTATTCGCGGGCCAAAGCCCCTGCGCACCAGATCATGCGTTCGCCGCGCTCGACGACGATGTCGGGATTGGCGCAGATGAAGGGCAGGTTCCTGGCACGCAGCCGCCGCAGAAGATCGGCATAATCTTCCGGCTTTTCCACCTCGTCATTGAACAAGCCGGTGCAGACCACGCCGGATGCTTCGAACTCCTCGACAAGCTCGACGTCGAGACCATCATAGAGCGTGAAATCTCGATCGGCGCCTATATGGAAGATCTTTCGCGGCCCGTCGGCGATCAGGTCGCGGGTCACGTCGCCGGACGTCACGACACGATCGTAGGCGGCGGAAGGAACACCGATAGCGTTCATCTGCGCCACCACGTCGGCGCTGCGGCGCGGCGAATTGGTGATCAGCACGACAGGTATTTTCGCCGCGCGAGCAGTGATCAGCGCGGCAGCAGCCGCGGGGAAATGCCATTCGCCATTGTGCACCACGCCCCAGACATCGCACAGGATGGCTGAATAGGCTCCCGACAGGTCTGCGAGCGAACCGATGATGTCGGGCGAATCCACCATGCCGTTGTCCCTGTACCATGATGCTTGCAAGCGCCGCGACCGACGGTCCGTAGCGGCCGGCCCGGATTAACCGAAGCGCTTCGCTCTGTCACCAGCTTTCGTTGTGCCCGCAAGATTGCCGCCCGAGGCGCCGGCGGGGAAGTGATGGCGAAAGCTTTTCTTTTCCAGCGCCTTATCCCGCTTTTAGGGACTTTGCCGAGGGGAGCGCGGAGCGGCATTGCCGATTGCGGACGTGTGGTTAACGGGGATTGAAAAACCGTACCGACCTTGGACGTATTTTAGCAATCGGAAATTTAAAAATGCGTGGCATCGTCCGGGAAAAATAGGGCGGGGCGGGAATGCTGAAGGCAATAATCGGAAAATTCCGACACGACAGACGTGGCAACTACTCCTTAATGACTGCAATCACCATTGTGCCGCTGATGGCCGGTCTGGCGCTCAGTGTCGATTACGGGGAGTTGCTGCGCCAAAAGCACGAAACGCTGAACGCACTTGATGCGGCCGGCCTCGCCGCCGCCCAGCAGATCGTCGCCGGCGCCAGCGACGACGACGTCAAGGCCTACGCCAAAACATTTTTCGAAACCAATCTCGCACGCATCGACCCGGCGAACACAGCGCTGACCGTCACGCTGCCCAACAACAATGCCGGTGGCGGCACCTTGAAGCTCTGCGCCAGCCTCACCTTCGACCCCTATTTTCTCCCGGCCGCCAGCCTGCTGATTGGCGGCACGGCAAGCGACACGACCTTCACCGAATGTTCGGAACTCCGCCTCAAGAACACCCTCGAAGTCGCGCTTGTGCTGGATAATTCCGGCTCAATGACCGATCTCGGCTCCGGCACCGGCGAAAAGCGAATAGACCTGCTGAAGTCGGCCGCCAAGCAGCTTGTCGATACGCTGGCGCTTCAGGCGCAGCAGATGAAGCAGATCACCAAACCGGTGCAGTTCTCGCTCGTGCCGTTCGCGGCCTCGGTCAATGTCGGCCCTACCCACGACCAGGACGGCTGGATGGATCAGGACGGCATCTCCCCGATCCAGCATGAAGATTTCGACTGGACGACGATGAGTGCAGCCAACAATCCGGACAAATATGCCGAGAAGCTCAATGGCATCTGGTACAAGCGCGGCACCGGCTGGGGCGAGACCAAGGACCAGCCGCTGACGCGTTTCAGCCTCTACGCCGACATGACGGTCGAATCGGGCCGCGAAGAGGTACCCAATTCGAAGCAATATGTCTGCGACACATACAAGAAGAACGGCACCTGCCAGTACGGCCATTGGAGCGCACCGGAATATATTTATACGACGAGCCGCTATGCGAGCTGGCAGGGTTGCGTCGAGGCACGGCCATATCCCTACAATGTCGACGACACCACGCCCGACACAGCCGCGCCGGCCACGCTTTTCGTGCCGATGTTTGCCCCGGATGAGGCTGGCACTCTGTGGCTCGATTTCAACCGTGACGGCATCAACGACGTCATCAGCACGTCTTACAATTACGGCAACAACTGGTGGGCCGATTGGCCCTATGTCGCCGGTCCCACCGCTTCGCAGCGACAGTCTGACATGCGCAAATATTTCCTGGTAAAACCGTACGGTTCGCAATCCGCAGCCGCGGGCGATGGGCCGAATTCCTCCTGCACCACCAACCCGATCACGCCGTTGAAGGACGTCAGCCAGGACGCAGAGAAGCAGGAGATCAAGGATGCCATCGACGCCATGGCGCCGAACGGCAACACCAACGTGCCGGAGGGCATTGCCTGGGGCTGGCGAACGGTATCGAGCAACCCACCGTTCACCGATGGCCGGCCGAACAGCGAGAGGGGCAACGACAAGGTGGTCGTGGTGCTGACCGACGGAGCCAATACCTATAGCGCCGTCAGCGACGGCAGCTATGCCAACAACAGGTCGACCTACGCCGCCTACGGCTACACTGGCCTGACCTATCCGGGATCTGGAAGCGTGACCCGCCTGTTCATGAATACCAGCACCGATATCGGCAAGACCACCTATACCGGTGCCAACTACACGGCAGCACTCGACGAGCAGATGAAAACGCTCTGCGCCAATGCAAAGAATTCGAACATTCTGGTGATGACGGTGGCGCTCGACCTGTCGCCCACAGATACTGGCGACAAGAAGGCGATCGATGCGCTGAAGGCGTGTTCCTCGGATTCGCGCTTCCGCAACGATCCGGCCGACCCGAGCAAGCCGGCCAAGTTGTTCTGGAATGCGACGGGCGCGACGCTGTCCGACAATTTTAAGGAAATCGCCAACGAATTGTCGAACCTGCGCATCGTCGGCTGAAGGCGATGGGATTAGCGACGTAAAGGCAGAGGGGCGCAGCGCGCTGGCGCAAAGGCTCCTGCCCTCATGCCCTTGCGGGTGGGGGAAGCATGTGGTGAGTGTCCCCATCCGGAGATACGCTCTTGCCTGAACCCGCCAACCATCTCGCCTTCGCGCTGGTCTGCCTCGGCATGGTGCTGACGCCCGGCCCGAACATGATCTATCTGATTTCGCGCTCGCTGTCGCAAGGGCCGAAGGCCGGGCTGATCTCGCTGGGGGGCGTGGCGCTCGGTTTTTTATTCTACGTGCTGTCAGCGGCGTTCGGCATCACCGCGCTGCTGCTCGCCGTGCCCTTCGCCTATGACGTGCTGCGCCTTGCCGGCGCGCTCTATCTGCTGTGGCTTGCCTGGCAAGCGGTGAAGCCGGGCGGGCGCTCGCCCTTCCAGATCCGCGAACTGCCTAAGGACAGGCCGCGCAAGCTGTTCGCCATGGGCCTGATGACCAACCTGCTCAACCCGAAGGTGGCAGTGCTCTATCTGTCGCTGCTGCCGCAGTTCATCAGCCCCGGCAAGGGCCACGTGCTGTCGCAGCTTCTGGTGCTCGGTGCCACGCAGGTCGCCATCAGCCTGACCGTCAACGCCATCATCGCGGTGACGGCCGGCTCGATCGCCATCTTCCTCGCCGGGCGGCCGCTATGGCTGGTGATCCAGCGCTGGATGATGGGCACGGTGCTGACCGCGCTGGCCGTCAAGATGGCAACCGATGCGCAACGCTGATCGGGCCTACATCGGCCGTCTGACCTGCTGTGCCCGCTCCGGTTCGACCACCCTGCGGTAGAGATGCCAGGTCGCGTGGCCAAGGACGGGCATGACGACGGCAAGCCCGGCAAATAGCGGGATCGAGCCGATGACCAGGAGCACGGCGACCATTAGGCCCCACAGCGCCATCTGCAGCGGGTTTGTCATAACTGCGCGCGCCGACGTCTCGACTGCCGAGACCGCGCCGACATCGCGGTCGAGCAGCAGCGGAAAGGCGACGACAGTCGTCGCCAGCACGATCGCGGCGAAGGCGAACCCGGCCAGGTTGCCGAGCAGGATCAGTGTCCAGCCCTTGCTGGTCGTCAGCACCTCGCGAACAAAGCCGACGATAGAGGTCGGAGGCTGATTGCCGTACAGGCTGGTGTAGATCGATTGCGCGGTGAACAGCCAGAGCAGGAACAGTACCAGCAGCATGATGCCGATGACCGCAATCGCGGGCAGCGCCGGCGAGTGGCGCACGTCGAGCGCATGCCACCAGGATGTATCCATGCCGAACTCGCGCCGACGGCTGATTTCGTAAAGGCCGATAGCGGCGAACGGACCGACCAAAGCGAAGCCGGACATCAGCGGATAGATGAGCTGGATGGCATTCGAGCCCGACGTCCACTGCGTCAGGATCAGGCCGACCACCGGATAGATCAGGCACAGGAACACATAATGCGACGGCTTGGCCCAGAAATCCTCTACGCCGAGACGGAGCGCATCGATCAGATCCTCGGTGCTGATGCGGCGCACCGTGGGCTGTACATGCATTCCACGCGCGTCCGCCATGACATGAAAGCCAGCCATAACCTTTCTCCCGTGTGTCGGGGCGGTCACCGCCAGGATGGCCGCCCGCAGCTGCCACTTCAAGAACGGCGATATGATAGCCGATCTCGGCGCGCTTGTCGCCACCACCCGGCGCCAGGGCGCGCCGGGCGGCTGAACGAACAGATTAGGCCGCGAAGCGATCGATCACCTCGGCCAGCCGCACGTGACCGAGGCAAGCGCCTGACCCGGCCGGCTTTTCACCATCCTCGATGGCCTGCGCAAATCGCACGTCCGGATCGCTTTCGATCCGGCGGCGCAACGCCGCCAGCTTGGGATAAGCTGCGCCGTCGACCGCCTTGTGGAACTCCGCCCAGCGCGCCACGCCGATCAGCGTGGTATCGGCAAGCGTCAGCCGGTCGCCGACCAGGAAATCCGTGTCGAGGATCATCGCCTCGAGCTGGTCATGGCGGTTGGTAACGACCTTGCGGCCAAAGTCACGCAAGGTTGCCAGCAGCACCGGCTCGGCCGATTCCATTTCATATGCGGCCCAGAGCGGGGTGAAAGCGGCGGTGAAGCCGGTGTTCACGAAAGCCATCAGCTGGTGCATCCGGTCGGCTTCCGGCGAGCGAGGCTCAAAGCTGATACGACGTTGCGTATCGCGGGCTTCGAGCCAAGCGGCAATCGCCATGGTCTCGGTGAGCACCCTGCCTTCGTCGGTGATCAACACCGGCGTTTCCTGACGGCCGTTGATGCTGGCATAGGCGTCGTTCTTCATTTCAGTGAGGAGGTCGACTCGACACAGGCGGTAGGGCTGTCCGACGCGTTCAAATGCAGCGACGAGCCCCATCGAACTTCCCAGCGGGAAGCCATAAAGGAGGATAGGTTCCATTTCTTTGTCTCTTCCATAATTTAGGGATTACGCTGCGCAGCGAAACTTGACCCTAAACGCTGGTCGCCCCATGTAAATTACGCACTATTCTGTAACCAGGTCCCCCCATGAAAGATGTCGTCTCACGCTGCCCGATCGAAGAGACCATGCGTGTGCTCAGCGGTCGCTGGCCCACCTTGCTGCTCTACTATCTCAAGGACGGCACCAAGCGCTTCAGCGATCTGAGGCGTGACAACCCGACCGTGTCGCACCGCATTCTGGCTCTCGAACTGCGCAAGCTGGAGGACGCCGGGATTGTGCGGCGAACGGCGCATGCCGGCTATCCGCTACGCGTGGATTACGACCTCACGACGCCCGGTCTCAAGCTTGTGCCGCTCATCGAGGCCTTGGGCAGATGGTGGGAACATACCGGGGACGACCGGGTCGGCCAGGCTCCACCGATGCCGGAAACGAGGCTAGACACAGCGGCCTAGCCGATCGTGAAAATCTGACGCTTGCTATCCGAGGCTGGACAACCGCTTTGGATAGGATCCGGCCGAATATCGGAATGCACGGACAGCGCCAGAAGCTGTCATTGCCGAGCAGATACTCTAACGTCGCGTTTGGGCCGGAAGCGGAGATCCGCTTTCGGGATGATTGGGCCAAAAAGCTGACCTTCGCGTCCAGCATAGCGTGGGCTGGTTTGCGCCACTTGCGGACCTTTGCCAATGATGCCGCGAAGGTCGCGTCTCGGACCCGTTGCTGCCCTTCGGTCACAGCTTGGGGCATATCAAAGGTGTGAACACGACAGACAAGCCAGTCGCGGAAATTGGCAACCGGGATGTCTGAACCGAAGGCGCTACCCCAGCCGGCGAACCGCTCGGTATTCGCGCGAGACGCTGAAAAAAACAGCTGTGACCACGAACGCGGCCGGCTGCTGCGGCTGAAGGGACGAGGCGTCGCGATCTGCGGCCCCTCAGCCGGTCGACTTCTTGAAGTTGGCGAGGGCCTTGTCCCAGTTCACCACGCGCCACCATTCCTTGAGGTAGTCGGCGCGGCGGTTCTGATACTTGAGATAATAGGCGTGTTCCCAGACGTCGACGCCAATCACCGGACGCGCCCCTAGCTCGAGCGGCGTGTCCTGGTTGGCTGTGCTGACGATGTCGAGCTTCTTGTCCTTGTTCACGACAAGCCATACCCAGCCGGAGCCAAAGCGGCCAAGGCCAACCGCCGTGAGCTTTTCGGTCAGGCCCGCATAGCTGCCGAAGGTGCTGCTTATGGCGGCGTTGAGGTCGCCACCGGGCTGGTTGGGGCCCCCGGGAGTCATCAGCTCCCAGAAGTGAGTGTGATTCCAATGTCCCCCAAGATTGTTGCGCACGCCTTCCGGGACCTTGCCCAGATCTGCCAGAATAGCCTCCATCGGCGTGCTGGCGAGCTCGGGCCAAAGCGGCACGAGTTGATTGCAGGCATTCACATAAGCGGCGTGATGGCGGTCGTGATGGATCATCATCGTGGTCGCGTCGATGTGCGGCTCTAATGCGTTGTTCGCGTAGCCGAGCGGTGGGAGCTTGAAGGGTTGGGTCTCCTGCGCAAAGGCCGCGGCGCCCAACAGGGTTGTGTTGGCTGCCGCGGCCGATGCTCCTGCGAGAAATAGAAGACTCTGACGCCTGTTCATGGTGTAGCTCCGGGTGAAAGTGGAACGCCAATGCTGCATGCTGTTCGTTTACGAGGTGTCGCGACTCCAAGCATCGCTTCGCGAAATTCCCTGAGGGTTAGCCATTGTTCCGATCAGTGTTGAACGAGATAGGTTTCAATCCTGCCGACACCTGCCAGTTCTACATTACAGCGCGGTTCGAGCTTCCAGGAGGTGTGCAGGGCCTGCTTGGTTGCCTCCGAAATCTGCATGCGGTCGGCCACGCCCTGGGACTCGAGCCGGCTTGCAATATTCACGGTTTCGCCCCAGACGTCGTAGACGAACCGATGCCGGCCGATCAGGCCCGCGATCACCGGTCCCGTGTGCACGCCAATGCGGATCCGAAAACCATCGTTGCCCCACGCTAAGGGCTTCAACGCGTCCAGCATGGATTTCCCCAGTGCCACGATCCTGTCGGCATGGTCAGCTGCCGGTTCCGGAACACCGCCCGCAGCCATATAGGCGTCTCCGATGGTCTTGATTTTCTCCACGGCATGCTTCTCCGCCAAGACGTCGAACGTGCTGAATAGCCCGTCGAGGCGTTTGATCAGGTCCGACGGCGGCAACCTTGCCGCTATGCTCGAGAAACCGACAATATCGGCAAAAAGAATGGTCACTTCATCGAACCGGTCGGCAATGAACTCTTCGCCCCGTTGCAGCCGTGCCACGATCTGACCGGGCAGGATCGCATGGAGAAGCGAGTCAGCCCGCCGCTTCTCCGCCTCGATCCGCTGAAGATACTGGTGCTCGCGGTCGAGCCAACGTTTCTTCTCCAAACTCGAGTTGATCCGGGCGCGCAGCAGGACCGGATTGAAAGGTTTAGGCAAGTAGTCGTCGGCCCCTGCCTCGATGCAGCGGACCACCGCGTCCACTTCGTCCAACCCCGATATCATGATGACAGGGATATGCCGCCATCGGCGCTCCGCTTTCAATCGCGAGAGCACCTCGATGCCGTTCATGTCCGGCATTAGGACGTCCAGCAGAACCAGGTCGAACTCGTGTTCCGCGAGGTGAGTCAGCGCCGACGGACCGGACTCGGCAGTGACTACCTGATGACCGTCACGTTGCAAGCGGCGCGAGAGGAGACCGCGGTTGCTGGTGATGTCGTCGACGACAAGTATGCGGCCACCGTGACCGGAGCTTGCGTCGTGCTCTGCCTTGATCAGTGCCCGTTCGAGCCCTGCCACATCGATCTCAGCCTGATCCGTGGTCCGCGGTTCCTCGCTGTCGGGTGCGCGCGAGAGGCCGGCAATCGCATCGACATGCGCCAGCAACTCAGCCGCCGCGGCGAGCATCACCCTGACATCCTCTTCCAGCGCGTATTCGTGCAATTCTTCGGCTTCTTCACGAATCATTTCGGAATAGCCGATGATGGCGTTGAGCGGCGTTCGCAAGTCGTGGCGCAGTTTCGCCTCGATCTCGACCCCTGCCCGGTTCTGATTGTCCGCTTTGCCGTGGATCAAGCTGTCGATCAGGCTACTCAATTCGCAAGCAGCGGCGCCAACCTTCTCTAGATCCGGTCTCATGTGGCCCAGACCGAGATCCTGCACCTGCTCGGTTAGCAACTCCTGAAATCCTGAGATTGCCCGCGCCGGTCCGGCGAGCTGTTGCGCCAGATGGACGGCGATCGCATGGCGTTGGAACTTGTTCTTAGCAGGCATATTTTCAAACCGTCGGTCCGCGCCTCATCGATTCGCGGCAAGCAATTGTTCAATTTTCTGGACAAGTCGCGACAGGTCCACCGGCTTGCTATCGTAGTCATCGCAGCCTGCCTCGAGTGCCATTTCGCGATCGTTGGCCATCGCGTGCGCAGAAAGCGCAATGATCGGGATCCCGGAGGTGGCCGGATCAGCCTTGATCCGCCGGGTCGCCTCCCACCCGTCCATGACCGGCAAGCTCATATCCATGAGGATGAGATCGGGCCTTTCCGAAACGGTGAGTTCCACGCCCGACTGTCCGTTTTCCGCAATGAGGACTTCGAACCCACGCCGTGACAACCGCCGCAAAAGCATGTCGCGGTTCAATTCGTTGTCTTCTACGAGAAGGATCCTCGTCATCTTTAGCTTCCTTCAGCCATGGGGGTGGTTCCGCGATCGGCAATGCTGGCACCTGTCGACCCAAGTGGGAAGATCTGGCGCTCGAGGGCCTCGACCAACTGAGACCGACTATTTGCGCCCTTGATTACAACCGCGACCGCCCTGTCGCGAAGCCACTTGAGCTCGTCCGCCGATAAATCCTTGGAAGTCACGACGACGACCGGAATGTTCTGAAGCTCGGGCACCTGCTGCATCTCGTTCAGGGTCTGGAACCCGTCCATTTCGGGCATCAGCAGATCAAGCAGGACCAGACGCGGTAACAACCGCTTCATCAGCTTGAGGCCGCGCAGGCCATCGCTTGCCTCGTGAACCCGCCAATCCTTCTTGATCAGGATACGCCGAAGGAAGTCGCGGGAGGCTTGATCGTCGTCAATAACAAGCACATCGCGGTTGCCGCCGCCGCAAGCCTCTATTGTTCGTATAAGCTTCTGGGTGTCGATCGGCTTCGTGAGGTATTCGACCGCACCGAGTGAGAGGCCGAGTTCGCGATCTGCAAGTATCGTCGCAAGGATTACCGGAATCTCGCAGAGCTCCTTATCGCCCTTCAGTGAGCGCAGCACTGACCAGCCGTCCTGATGCGGCATGATGATGTCGAGAACGATTGCGGCCGGGCGATGCGCTCGCGCCGCGGCTATGCCTTCCTCGCCGCTTGCTGCTTCGATTGATGCCAGTCCCGCCTCAGCCAAGGACCTGGCGATGAGAGTTCGGGCGGCTGGTTCGTCATCTATGATCAGAACCGCCTGCTCCGAGGGCCTCGACGACAGCGGCTCGGCGGGTTTCTGCTCGCCAGGTTCTTCGTCGCACTCGGCTGGAATCTCCATTGTGAAAGTCGAGCCTTTTCCGAACTCGCTTTTAACGGTTACAACGCCTCCGATCATGCGGCAGAAACTCCGGGTTATGCTGAGGCCCAATCCCGTCCCGCCGTAGTTGCGAGTGGTGGAGGCGTCTGCCTGCGTAAAAGCATCAAAGAGCCGTTCTTGCTGCTTTGGCGTCATCCCGATCCCGGTGTCGGACACTGTGAATATCAGCCAGTCGCCGTCCGATCTCCTCTCGCGTCGAATCGCCAGTGTTACACGGCCCCCCTCGGTGAACTTGGCTGCGTTACTGAGGAGATTGAAGAGGTTCTGACGCAACTTCGTCTGGTCCGAATGCATCTTCCCGAGGTCGCCCGCGAGGTCCATAACGAAACTGTTTCGGTTTTTCGCCATCAGTGGCGCGACTGTGGCCTGGACATCGCGCAACAAGTCGGCGACGTCGAAAGTCTCCAGGAAATTTGCCATCTTATTTGCCTCGATCTTCGACAGATCGAGGATGTCGTTAATGAGCGCGAGGAGATGGCGACCGGCCCCGGCGATCTTTTCCACATCTGGCACGAACTCATTCATTTGCTGGTCGCTCGCCTCTTCGATCAGCATCTCGCTGTAGCCAATGATCGCGTTCAGTGGAGTGCGCAACTCGTGGCTCATGGACGCGAGGAAGCTGCTCTTGGCCTCATTTGCCGCTTCAGCATGACTCTTGGCCCGCTCGAGTTCGACCTCTCTCTGCTTCAGTTCCGTGATGTCGGTGTAAACGGCGACGGTCCCGCCGTCAGGGGTCTTTCGTTTGCTGACGCGGACCCAGCGTTCTCCAAAGCGACCCTCGTGGACGAAGCCTGCCGGATCCTTCTGGATGCGCAGCCTCTTCGCAATCCATTCCTCCGGCGACGCGCCCTCAAGGTCGACGTGCCCGCTCGCCAAGCGTCTTTTCAGAATATCCTGAAGGCTCTGCCCCGGCAGAGTAGCTCGGTCATTGTCGGGAAAGATTTCGCAGTATTTGCTGTTGGCAAGAAGGACCTTGTCCTCCGAATCGAACAGGACAAATCCGTCAGAAATCGCCTCGAGTGCCGCTCCGATCGTCCGTCTTTGCCGCTCCGCCTCATCCTCCAGTCGTTGCTTTGCAATTGCGCTCGCCCGGAAAAGCCGAAGCGTCCGCGCCATCGCGCCGAGCTCGTCCCCTCCCTCTGCCTGTATTTCGACGTCGTAGCGTCCTTCCGTCAGATTTCCGATTACCCGGTTCAGCCGCCGCAACGGTCCGACGATCGAGCGAAGAACAAGGATGGTGAGAAGCGACCCGATCATCACCACGATGGCCACCAGAACAGCAGCAGTAGTCGCCGTTTTCTGGGTTTCCGTTACGACCTCGTTGCGAGCGGCTTCTGCCTCGGCGCTCGCTCGGTCGACGAGTTTGTTAAGCGCAGCATCCACGTTTGCGCTGTGGGTACGCGCCTCGGCGAGGAGAGTGTTGCCGATGATGCGGTTGTCTTGAGTATAGCTGTCTGCCGCCTCTAGCGCTGTTTTGACATAGGCATCCATCTCAACGCGGATTTCCCTGACCGCATCCGGTGATGATTTCGAAAGGCGGTCCAGATGTGCCAGTAGTCGCTCGCGCGCCTGCTCGGCATTACGCTGGGAATTCATCAACAAGCTAACCGACAGATCAGTCAGCCAGTATCGCAATTCGCCGAATGTTGCGTGCGCCGCAGCCGCAGTGGACGCGGCGTCGAAAAATGCTTTGGTCTCCGCAGTTCGATCTGCACTGCGATAAAGTGCCTGTGTGAGAAAGATTGACGATACGATGAGGCTGATAAGGCCGGCCGCTGTCAGCGCAGCTATGCGGGCCGAAATCGGTAGATGGGCAAAGGGACGCGCAAAGGGCCTCGCCGGCGCCGATACCGTTTCCACGCGGTGCGGTGATTGTTCCAAAGCGCTCATTTGAACAAGACGATGCTTATCGCGCCTCCCAGATCGCCCGCTTTGCCGCCCTCCTTTGGGTATCCTGTCACGTCGATCTCGCCCTTCGGCTCGCCGTGGCAGGAAAGACACGAGCCAGTATAGTATTCGGGCAGCAGCATTCGAAATGCAGGGCGTCCATCCGCCTCGGTGACTTCCGTGTAGGCTTCTCCCTTTGCTCTCTGCGGATCCAGCAAGACGCTTTCGATGATCCGTGCTTCCCATGCGTCCGGAAGCGATTTGCGGTTGCGCACGAGTTGCTCTGGCGCGGTCACGCGCACCCGAGCTTCGTTGCCGGCCTTGGCAGCGAACTTGTCATTCATCAGACGCGCAAACACCGCCGGCACGAAGCCTTTGAAAGCGGTTCCCGCGCGGTTGATGTTATCTTGCTGTTCGTCCACCACCTCTCGCATCGCCTCAATCTGGGCCTCAAGCAGACGCCGGTCGCGCTCGGTCAATCCGCCCGAAAGCGGGTCGTGGCCGGTGTGTTTTGAGTATGCGGCGATGGCTTCTCTCGTAATGCGCTCACCGTCGAGGTGCTTGTCGCCAAGAGCAGGATCATTGATGAGCGTCTGATAGTTCGAGATGATGCTTCGCCCCGCACGGAGCAATTCCGCGAGTCGCGTTCCCGTCACGACATCCTCGGTAACTCCCGCTCCGATGGCAGACGACACGACGAGTGCGCAGCCGACAAGAACAGCGGCAATGAAAGTCCGGGTCAACGTCGACATGGCGGACATTTCCGTTCCCTTCAAGGACGGCCTTTAGGGTATATTAGCATAACACGATAAAAGGCGGGGACCCAGCGGCAAACTTTGCTGGTTCCGCAACGAACAGTCTGGGCGACTTGCGACCCGCGAGCTCGGCCCTTTTTGTTGCGCTGTGGGTCGGCTTGAGCGAGATTCTAATCGCCTGCCCGGCAAAAGCCATGATCACCGCTATGTCAGGCGGGCATGACCGTTGCGAGAATTGAAAATTATGAAGGCAAACCAAGCCTGAACAGGCGCATGCTGCTCAGAGCTGCCGGCCTTGGCGCCCTTGCCGGGCTCGCCGCCTGCGCAACCGCCGTGCTGCCCACCGGCGAAGGCGCCGGTGTCTCTGCTTCCGCGGCCGGCACCCTGAGCGGCATTCGGGCCTCAGCCGGTCTTGGACCGCTTGTCGCCGATCCTCGTCTCGAACAGGCGGCCTTGCAGCAGGCCGGCTACATGGCGCGCCGCGGCCGCATGAATCACACCACCGGCTGGGGCAAGGACTTTGCCTCGCGCGTCAAAGACAATGGCATTGCCGGCGCCGCCGCCGAGAACATCGCCGAAGGCCGCTTCGACCAGCAGAAGCTGTTCGATATCTGGGTGCATTCGCCAGGCCACCGCCGCAACATGCTAGACCCGCGCTTCACCCGCTTCGGCCTCGCCTATGTACGCGACGGCCGCGACAACACGCTTCGCTACTGGTGCCTTGTGCTCGGAAGATAGCACGGTTTCGCCTTTGGTCGGCGGAGTCCGTGCCGGATGATCGAGCCGTCAGTCTTTGCGGCCGCCGAGCAACTCCTCGATGTCCTGCGCACAAACCGGTCTGCTGAAATGATAGCCTTGCATTTCGTCGCAATTGTTCCTGCGCAGGAAGGCCACCTGATCATCTGTCTCAACGCCCTCGGCAATGACCCTCAGGTTGAGATTTTGCCCCAATGAAATCACCGCGCTGGCCACAGCCTGGTCGTTCTCGTCGGCGGCAAGATCCTTGATGAAGGATTTGTCGATCTTCAGCCGCGCCACGGGAAAGGTCTTGAGTGCGCTGAGGCTGGAATAGCCTGTGCCGAAATCATCGATCGAGATCTGGACACCCAGGCTTTGCAGGGCGTTCATGGTCGCGACCGCCAGGTCGATATCCTGCATGATAAGGCTCTCGGTCACCTCCAGTTCGAGGTACCTGGCCTCCAGACCGCTGTCCTTCAGCGCGCTGACAATGCGATCGATCAGGTTGCGTTCCCTGAATTGCCGCGCCGACACATTCACGCAAACGGTCAAGGACGGCAGCCCTGCGTCTTGCCAGGCTTTGTTCTGCCGACAGGCCTCATGCAGAACCCAGTCGCCGATCGGTACGATCAGACCTGTCTCCTCGGCGGTCGGGATGAACATCGTCGGCATTATCGTACCAAGCGTTGGATGGTTCCAGCGTATCAGCGCCTCGACCGCAAAAATCCGACCTGACCGAAGGTCCACTTGCGGTTGGTAGAGCAGAGTGAATTCCGAACGCGCCAAGGCGTTTCGCAACTCTTCCTGAAGCACGAATTTTTCATGCGCCCGGGTATTGAACTCCGGAGCGTAAAACTGGAAATTGTCGCGGCCGAACTCCTTGGCGCGATACATGGCCGCATCGGCATTTGCCAGCAGCGTATCGGGCTCAGTCCCATCCTTCGGATAGTTGGCAATGCCTATGCTGGCCGTCGCCCGCACAAGATGCGCTCCGAGCCGAACCGGTTCGGCGAGTGCCGACCTGAGCTTTTGCAAGGTCTCGGAAACGAGATCGACGTTCGCCGGCTGGTCGAAAAGCACGATGACGAATTCGTCGCCGCCAAGCCGCACGACGGTATCGGTTGCCCTCACGCAGTCGACCATGCGACTTGCGACGATCTTCAGAAGCTCGTCTCCGGCATTGTGGCCGAGCGTGTCGTTGACAAATTTGAAATTGTCCAGATCGATGAACACCACCGTCACCCAGCGATCGTATCGCTGGGCGTACAGGACCGCCTGCGAAAGCCGATCCTCGAGCAAGGCGCGATTGGGAAGCCCGGTCAGCACGTCATGATTGGCCATGAAGTGGATCCGGTCTTCAGCCTGTTTGCGTTCGATGGCGATCCCGGCGATGCGCGTGGTGAAATCGATCAGGCGGGTCTCGGCCTCGGTCGGTTCGCGCACCGTCATCGAATACATCGCAAAGACGCCAAGCACCGCGCCCTGATGCGACAGGATCGGGGTCGACCAGCACGAACGCAAACCGTGCGGCCGCGCGAGTTCGCGATAATCCTGCCAAAGCGGATCCTGCATGATGTCAGCGACAATCACCGGCTCGTGCCGATAGACCGCCGTTCCGCAAGACCCCGCCCGAGGGCCGATCGCGGCGCCGTCGACGGCGTCGGTGTAGTCTTTCGCCAGGCTCGGCGCGGCGGCGTGGCGCAAGTGGCTGCCATCCTTGTCGAGCAGCAAGACCGAACCGAATATCCCCGCCAGTTGGGACTCGACCAGACGCATGAGCCGCTCGAGCACGTCTTCGAGGGGAGCGCTCTTTGCGATCATCTCGAGGATATGCGCCTGCCCATCGCGAAGGATTTCGGCCTGCTTGCGCGCAGTGATGTCGCGGGCAATGCCGACGAGGCCGAAAATGTTGTTTTGAACGTTGCGCAATGGCAGTTTCGTAGACAGGAACCATTTGCCGGTGCCTGACGCATCGACGACGAACTCCTCCTCGTCGATCATCGGTTGTCCGTCGCGCATCAGTTGCTGCTCGACGAAGCGAAATTTCTGCGCAAGATCCGGCGCATGAAGGTCGAAGTCGCTTAGGCCGATCATGTCGCTCGTGCTGTCTCGACCGCTGTCGGACGCAATGGCTCGGTTGGCGACGACGAAGCGGCTTTCGGTGTCCTTCACCCACATGTAGTCAGGCACCAGGTCGATCAGCGTCTGCAAGGAGATACGCTCGTCGACAACCAAGCGGTTGGCGCTGAGCTCGCTGATGTCCTCGTGCGTGGCCACCCAGCCGCCGTCAGGCATCGGTTGATGGCAGACCTGAATTGTCCGGCCATCGGCGAGCTCGGCTGTCCAGTTCCCCGAAGCAGTGCCCGAATTGACTGCCCGGGCCAACGCCAGATAGGCGTCCGCATTCATTGCCGAGGTCCCGACAGCGACGCGCCGCTCGACGATTTCGCGCAGCGCCGCCCCCGGCTGCAATTGCTCCGGCGCAAGACGATAGATTTCCGCATAGCGCCGGTTGCACAGGATCAGCCGTTCATCGGCGTCAAAAAAGCAGATGCCTTGCGAGATGTTCTCGATCGCGGTCTGGAACCGCAGTGCCTGGTCTTGAAGCGCTGCAATCGTGGCGCGAAGCTCGCGCTCGAGCGCCTCATATGAGGCAGTCGCCAGTTGTGCCAGCGTCGTCAAATTGGCGGATTCGGGCACTTCGGCGGTTTGCCTGGATGATTTCGTGGCCAAATACAGTTCCTCCCGCTGATGCTTGAGGCAAGCAAAGGAGGCTCGCCTTCAACCCAAAAGCGAGTGCATATTGGTCGGGATATACTAATGGCAGGTGAACCGGCTCAACGCCGACGCGACCGGCACAGGCAACGGAAGCCGTGAGTCGGTCGCGGTTGCCGGAGCCGTGAGACTTAGTCCATATGCGCGGCAGGCGCTCCACCGGCGGGCGGCGCAGCCTTTGGCTTGCGCAGCAGGAAAACAAACGGGACGGCAAGCAGTGTCATCATCATCAGCAGCTTGAAGTCATTGACGTAGGAGACCATCATCGCCTGGATATTGACCATGCCATCCATCAGCGACAGCGCCGTCGGATCGCCGCCCGCCGCTGCCGGCGACGCCGCCCAGAGGTTGGGATTGAACGGATTGATATATGCCGAGAGCTCAGCGTGGTTGATCTGCGTGTTGCGTACCAGCAGAACCGTCACCACCGACACGCCGATCGACGAGCCAAGATTGCGCACCAGGCTGAACAACGCCGTGGCATCGGTGCGGAAGCGTGCGTCGAGCGTGGCGAAGGCCACGGTGGACAGCGGCACGAACACCATTCCCATTCCAAGGCCCTGGATGACGCCGGAGCTGAGGATAAGCCAGTTGTCCATCTGCGGCGAGAAGCTGGACATCGTATAGAGCGATTGCGCGGTCAGCAGGAAGCCGATGACGACGAGGATCCTGGCATCGATCCTGTGCATGATCCGCCCGACGAACAGCATCGCGATCATCGTGCCGACACCGCGTGGCCCCAGGACGATGCCGATGGTGAGGGTCGGATAGCCGAAGATGGTCGACAGCATTGGCGGCAGCAGCGACATGCTCGCCAAAATGAGCACGCCCATGACAAAGATGAACGCCAGCCCGGTGACGAAATTGCGATCGAGGAAGATCTTCGGGTCGATAAAGGGGTGCTCCGCCGTCAACGTGTGAATGGTGAATACCCAGAAGCCGGTGATGGAAAGACCAAGCTCGATCCATATCTCGATCGAGGAAAACCAGTCGACCTCACCGCCACGATCGAGCATCAGTTGCAGCGCGCCGACACCGAGCGAGAGCATGGCGAAGCCGAAGAAATCGAAGCTGCGCACCCGCCGGGCCACGCTGGGGAGATATGCGGCCATGCCGAGGAAGGCGATGATGCCGACCGGCAGGTTGATGAAGAACACCCAGCGCCAGTTGAAATTCTCGGTCAGCCAGCCACCCAGCGTCGGGCCAAGGATCGGTCCCAGCATGATGCCGGCGCCCCAGATGGCCATGGCCTGGCCGTGGCGTTCCCTAGGGTTGATGTCGAGCAGGAAGGTCTGCGACAGCGGCACGATGGCCGCGCCGAAGACGCCTTGCATCAGCCGGAAGAGAACGATGGTCTCCAGGCTCCAGGCTATGCCGCACAGCATGGAGAAGACGGTGAAGCCGACCACCGCCGTCAGGAACAGCTCCTTGCGACCGAAGCGGTCGGCAAGCCAGCCGGTCACCGGCGTCATGATCGCGGCGGCAACGATGTAGGAGGTCAGCACCCAGTTGATGTTGTCGGGGGAGGCGCCGAGATCGCCGGTCATGGTCGGCAGCGCGACGTTGGCGATCGTCGTGTCGAGCGCCTGCATGATCGTCGCCAGCATGAGCGCAACTGTGATCAGGCCGCGGTGCGGTACTTCGCGAAAGGGTTCCGGGGTGCTCATGACGTAAAACTTCCAGCAGGTAACAAAAACGTGTACATTAGGTTTCCGGACGGCGAGGCCCTCGCTGCAGAGAGACCCTCATCGCGGTGGGACGCGAGCATCGATGTGGGGGTTACATCGACTGAGCGTCTCGACAAAGCGGGCGCCTGCCGCCCGGAAACCTGAGGACCGAAGATCCTGCGCAACGTTGTCTGGTTTAGCCAGGCCGCAGCGCAGCCCGTCTACGCATTCAACTCTTCCTGCGCCTCCCTCGGACCAATCCTGTCACCTGCATCCATCTCGCTGTTTGCCATGCGGCCGCTGTCAGGCCTCTTTACTTGGCCTCGCCTGCCGTGGCGCGGCGGAAAATGCCCGGCAGCCCGCGGGAAACGCCGGTGTCCACCGTGACGGTCGCGCTCATGCCGGTGCGCAGCGCCATCTTGGCGTCGGCGTCGGTCAACTCCAGGCGGACCGGAATGCGCTGCGTGACCTTGACCCAGTTGCCGGTGGCGTTCTGCGCGGGCAGCAGCGAGAACTCGGCCCCGGTGCCGGCGCCAATCGCCTTGACGGTGGCTTCGAACGTCTTGCCCGGATAGGTGTCGACCACGATTTCGGCCTTTTGGCCCGGATTCATGTTGGTGAGCTGCGTTTCCTTGAAATTGGCGTCGACCCAGGTATCGCCGGTCTCGACCAGCGAAAACAGCGGCGTGCCCGAGCCGACATACTGGCCGACCTTGAACGAAGCGGCCTGGCTGATGATGCCGTCGGCAGGCGCTTTGACTGTTGTCTGGACCAGATCGTAGGCCGCCTTGTTGCGTGCGGCGAGCGCCGCCATCACTGTCGGATGCTTGTCGGTCTCGATGTCGGGATTGCCGCCAAGTGCCGCCTTGGCGCTGACGATCCCTTGCTGGGCCACGGCCAGCTGCTGCTTGGCCTTGTCGAGGTCGTTCTTGGCCTCGTCCAGCGACGACTTGGCGTTGATGCCCTTGCGGGCAAGGTCGGCGGCGCGGTCATACTGCGACTGCGCGTACTGGACCTGGCTTTCGTCGGACTTCTCTTGCGCCAGCGCCTGGCTATAGGCCGCACGCAGCTGCTCGACATTGAGCCGCGCGCCGGCCACCGCCGCATCGGCCTGGGCCAATGCGATCCGGTAGGGCTCGGGATCGATGGCGAACAACACGTCGCCCTGCTTGACAGACTGGTTGTCGAAAATATCGACCTGAACGATGCGGCCCGCCGTATCGGCGGCTATCGACACCTTGGCCTGCTGCAGATTGGCGTTCTCGGTCTCCTGATAGCGGCCGCCGGTCACCCAGACATAGCTGCCGCCGGCGATCAACGCAGCGGGCAGCACAAACATCAAAAGGAAGCGGCCGGCACGACGCTTCTTCTTCGGCGCCACTGGCGCCGGAGCTACCTGCGGAGCGACCGTTACCGGAGCTGCCGCCGGCTTCGCGGGAGCTTCCATCTCCAGCTTGGCCGCATTCTTATCTACTTTGGCTACCGCGTTCATGCTGCTGCGCCTTCCGTATTCTTCACTTTTTCCGAGGGCGGCGTCTCACCATCCGCAAGATTCTGCACCATTGTCTCCAGCGCCTTGACCAGGACGCGGCGATCTTCCGGCGAAACGCCAACGAGCGATTCCTCATACACCTCGCCGGCAAGGCTCTTGACGTGGGCGTAGGCTGCGTTCGCCTTGGCGGTCGGGAAAATCATGCGCACTCGTCTGTCGGTTGCGTCGGGACGGCGCTCGATCCAGCCGCCCTCCCCCATGCGATCGACAAGGCGCGAGACGCTGATCGGCTCGATTTCGAGAAGCTCGGCAAGCCGCGCCTGCGCGACACCCGCCTCCTTGGCGACACGGACCAGAAGCCGCCATTGCGCCGAAGAAAGGCCGAAACCACTGGCGCGCGCCTCGAAGCGCTTGCGCATCAGGCGCTGCACGTCGTGGATCAAAAAGCCCAATCTGTCGATGCCGTCGGAAACCATGAGCGACATATATAATAAGCGTGCTCATAATTCAAGGAACCCGGATTGTGCCAGAAGGCGGCAAATGTACATGGCAGTCACATCATGAGCGATTGCGAATGAGCATCGTGACCACGAAGAAGCGCCGACCGAACTGGTGATGATGCCGATCGGCAGTTCCTGCGGCGGCAGCAGCGTGCGCGCGAGAAGGTCGCTTGCCAGCAACAGCACCGCTCCGAAGAGGGCGCAGCTTGCAATCAGGCGCAGATGAAGCGGGCCGGCCAGGGTCCTGGACAGATGTGGGATCATCAAGCCAACGAAACCTATGACGCCTGCGACCGAGACAAGGATCGCCGTCGAGAAAGCGGCGACGAGAAATGTCATCCTGCGCATCCGCGCAACCGGGACGCCGAGGCTTTCAGCGGCATTCTCGCCGGCCAGGAAAGCGTCGAGCCGGCGGTGGTTCCAAAGTCCATAAACAAGGATGGTGCCTGCGCCCAGAGCAGCCAGCTCGATATTGTCCCAACGGGCCAGCCCGAGCCCGCCCATCGTCCAGAACAACACCGAGTGAGCGGCGCGCTGGTCTCCGGCAAAGACGAGATAGTTAGTCAAGGCGGTGAACATGAACGAGACGGCAAGCCCGGCGAGGATCAGCCGTTCGGGGCCTTGCCCCCTCACCCGCGAAACCAGCAAAAGCACGATGCCGGCGGCCAATACGCCGCCCGTGAAGGCCGCGACCGGCAACGTCCAGATACCGAAATGGTCGCCAAAAATGGTGATGACGGAAACCGCGCCGGCCGCGGCTCCGGACGACAGGCCGAACAAGAACGGATCTGCGAGGTCGTTGCGCGTTACCGTCTGCAGCAGCGCGCCGATGACGCCCAGCCCGGCGCCGACACAGATGGCCATAATCGTGCGCGGTAGCCTAAGATCGAGGACGATCTTGGCAATCGGGATCTTGCCGGCCGGACCGGACACGATGTCTCCGTCCAGCCCGGCGGCATGTCCGAGCGCAGCAATCACGTCGCTCAACGCGATGACCGTCGATCCATAGGCAATCGACAGCAGAGCAAGAGCGGCAATCGCTGCTGCTCCTGCTGTCATCGCCAATTCGAACGCTCTCTGGCGCAAGCTCAGAAAGCTTCCGGGTGCATCGCCCTGGCGATCTTGCCGATCGCCTCGATGTTGGCAGGCCCAGGCGTCAGTTCGGCATAGCGCAGCGCAATGAAGTGCTCATTTTTGACCGCCTCAGTCTCCTTCATCGCCGGATGAGCTTTCAGGAAATCGAGCAGTTTTCTGTAGCCGCCGTCCTGGTAGTCGAGCAGGATAAGAAATTGCGGATTGCGGGCCGCCACCGTCTCCCAATCCGTATTGCCCCAGCTCGTCGGCATGTCGGCCATGATGTTGTCGCCGCCGGCTGCGGCGATCATGGCGCTGGGGATCGCGAACTTGCCTGATGTGAAGGGTTTGTCTTCGCCGGAGTCGTAAAGAAACACACGCGTTCCCGTGCGGTCGCCGATCTTTGCCGTGATATCGGCGAGCTGCGCCTTCCAGTTCGAAACAAGCTTTCCCGCCTCCGCCTCCTTGCCAAAAATCTTGCCCAGCTTTTCGACATCACCATAGAGCAGGTCCATCGAGGCTGCGGGGCGGTTCTGGTCGAGATGGACGCAACTTTCCGTCGGCACCAGCGTCTTGATACCGTGCGGGGCCAGCGTATCGGGCGTCACCTCGCCGCCAGGCTTCATGCCGTAATACCAGCCGGCGAAGAAGAAATCGGGCTCGACGGCGACGAGGTTTTCGAGGGTCGGGTATTTCGGCGCGAGTTCCGGGATCGCGCCCTGCTCGGCCTTGAATTCCGGACCGACCTTATACCATCCGGTGATGCCGGTCAGGCCGACGATCGATGGTTGCAGCCCCAGCGCGAAGGCCATCTCCGCCATGTTCAGATCTTGGATGACGGCGCGCTTCGGCGCGGCGTCGAACGTCAGCGGCGTGCCGCAGCTATCAACGGTTACCGGGAAAGCGAAGGCGGTCTGGGCAAGTAGGAGGGAGGCAAAAGACAGTACGAGGCGTTTCACGGATGTTGCTCCTTGGTCAAATCGGGATGTGAAGAGGCGCGGTTCGGAACGTCGAAGACCGTGAGTTCGCGGTCTTCGGTGGGATGGCGCAGCCAAAGCACGTCAACGCCGAAAATCTCGCGGATCAACTTCTTGGTCAGCGCCTCGCGCGGACTGGCAAGTGCCTGCAGGCGGGCCTCGTTCATCACCGCGACCCTGGTGGCAAATGGCGTGACAAGCGACAGATCATGAAGCACCGCCACGACGGTCATGCCAAACTGCGATACGAGTTCGAGAAGGTCGCTGCGGGCGCGCGGATCGAGATGATTGGTCGGTTCATCGAGGAACAGGATTTTGGGCTCCTGGGCGATGGCGCGCGCCAACTGGGCGCGTTGCCGCTCGCCACCGGATAGCGAGCCGATCGTGCGGCCGAGCAGCGGCAGCAGGCCGGTTCTGCGAAGTGCTTCAATGACGATGTCGCGTTGCTCGCTCCTCCGTCGCAAGCCGGCATGCGGGACGCGCCCAAGCTCGACGTAGTCGATCACGGCAAGCCGCGGATCAGGCTGGTCGGTCTGGCCAACGACCGCCATGTGCAGTGCCCGCTCGGCGGCCGAAAACCTCTCCAGCCGGCGTCCGGAAAATCTCACATCTCCCGCGCTTGGCCGCAGCGTACCGCATAGCATGCGCAGCAGCGTCGTCTTGCCGGCGCCGTTGGGGCCGATGATGGCGAGGCGGTCGCCCGGCGCTATCGAAAGGCTCACCGCGCTGACCAGGCACCGGCCATTCGTCGTCGCGCTCAGTTCACACGCTTCAAGAAGAGGCTGGGAGGCGTCCAACTTACCGTCACTTTCTCAATGGCGACGGAAGGAAGCTGGACGGACCGGCCGACAAGACCGATGTCCACGTCTCCTCCCGGCACACCCCGTCCGGTCAACTCATGCTGATGGCAGGTCTCCTGGCTCGCGGGTCTTTGCGCCATCCTGCCTTCCCAGCCTTGCCGGCCAGTGGCACTTCGGATTTTGCTAACCGCTTACAGTTGCGGGGGCAGCAACGGCCTCGATCCGAAGATCTCACCGTGTTCCCTTTTCACCCCTTGCCTTTCGACTCGGGGACCATCAGTCAGCCACCCTAGTTTTCCGCCAATCACAGCGCAATAAGTCTTGTCAGAAGGAGCCATATAGACCTCGTGATGTAATAACGTTACATTTAAAAGGACGTTTGCCCGCTTCCTGTCAAGCCTTTTCGCGCGACGCCTGCGAATTGCCGACGACCGTCGCTCTCGATTTGCGCAGTGCGCAATTTCGATCAGACTGCCTCCGCCAGGAAGCGGCACCATAATCTTGCCAATATAAGACATGGCCAATGTAAAGACTGGGCCATGTAAAGACTGGGCCAATGCGGAGACTGGGCCAATGCGAGGTGCCAAATGAATCCGACCCAGAAGGCGCTGTGGTTCGTCGAAAGCCATCTGCCCGAAGCAGTCTCGCTGGACGATGTCGCCAAGAGCAGCGGGGTGTCGCGCTTTCATGTGACGCGGGCTTTCGGCGCGGCTACCGGCCGTTCGGTGATGAGCTACGTCCGTTCTCGCCGACTGACCGAAGCGGCGCGCAAGCTTGGCGCCGGCGCACCCGACATCCTCTCGGTCGCGCTCGACGCCGGCTATGCCTCGCATGAGGCCTTCACCCGCGCCTTCCGCGACCAGTTCGGCACCACGCCGGAACTGGTACGCGCACAAGGCTCGCTCGACAACCTCGATCTTGTGGAGCCGATCCTGATGGACCAGTCCTTTCTCGCCACTCTCGAACCACCGCGTTTTGAGACCAGCCGGCCGTTACTCATCGCCGGTCTCGGCGAGCGTTACAGCTGCGAAACCAGCGCCGGCATCCCGATGCAGTGGCAGCGGTTCGGCCCCTATATTGGCAACATTCCTGGCGAGATCGGCGACGTCGCCTATGGCGTCTGCGTCAACGGCGACGACGCCGGCAATTTCGACTACATCGCTGGCGTCGAAGTGTCCGATTTTTCGGACCTGCCGAGGGAGTTTTGGCGTGTGCGCGTGCCGGCGCAGAAATACGGCGTGTTCGCCCATCGTGACCATATCTCGACCATCCGCCGCACGGTCAACACGATCTGGAACAAATGGCTGCCAGCCTCTGGGCACGAGATCGCCGATGCGCCGGAATTCGAGCGTTACGGCCCCGAATTTGATCCGCGCAGCGGCAATGGCGGGCTGGAAATCTGGATACCGATCAAAGGGTGAGGCACGGCAGGCCGACGCCGAAGCGCCGGAAGCGCTGCTACAGTTCCAGGTTCCAGTTCTGGCCGACCAGATCCCTGCCGAAGGAATGGTGGCACTCCTCGTTGGTCAATTTAAAGCCCACAGACTCATAGATGTGGCGGGCGGCGGCGAGCACGTCGTTGGTCCACAGCGTCAGTGTCCTGTAACCCGTGGCGCGGCAAAAGCCGATACATTCCTCGACCAGCCGCTTGCCGATGCCGAGACCTCGCGCCGAGGGCTCGACGTAGAGCAGGCGCAATTTCGCCACCGCGTCCGACTGGCGCACGACGAAGACGGAGCCGACGACCTCGCCTTCCCGCTCGGCGATCCAGCTGCGTTCCCATTTCGGATCGAAGGATTTGACGAATGTGCCGAGGATTTCAGCGACCAGCGCCTCATAGGTTTCGTCCCAGCCATATTCCTGCGCGTAGAGCAGGCCCTGGCGATGGATGATCCAGCCGATGTCGCCGACCTGCAGAGGCCGCAGCGTGTAGGGAATGTTGGGTTCGGCGGTCGCGCCCAGCAGACGCTGCACCGTCTGCATGGCCTTGACCAGCCTGTCCTGTTCGGGAACCGAAAGCCGGTCGAGCAATGCCGCGA
The DNA here is from genome assembly GCF_040320105.1 of Mesorhizobium sp. M0778. Lineage (NCBI taxonomy): Bacteria > Pseudomonadati > Pseudomonadota > Alphaproteobacteria > Hyphomicrobiales > Phyllobacteriaceae > Mesorhizobium > Mesorhizobium sp. M0778. The sequence goes on from NZ_JAMYPA010000017.1 coordinate 55,361, forward strand.
CCTGGTCGTGCGAGCCCTGGTTCAGCGGCGCGAAAGCCTGCCGCCCGGCCTTGGTCAGGGCGATCGACGAACGCCTTGCATCCGCCTCGATCGTGGCGCGCTCGACCAGATGACGTTCCTCGAATTTCTTCAGCAGCCGGCTGAGATAACCGGGATCGAGGCCGAGATCGCGCCCAAGGTCCGTGGCGGTCAGGCCATCGCGATGCGCCAGTTCATAGAGCACCCGCGCCTCGGTCAGCGAGAAGGTGCTTTTCAGCAGCCCTTCGTCGAGCAGCCCGATCTGGCGGGTATAGAAGCGGTTGAAGGCTCGCACCGCGTCGATCCGCTCCTTGCCTGGGTGATGATGAATGGTCATGGCATCCTCCTGCCGGTAAGATCAGCCATTTAGTTGACTTGGTCAAGTATCTGTTTGAAGCATCCGTTTGAAGCAATTGTTCTGATGATGCTCACCGGGCGCCTTGACTCGCGCGAGTTGCCAGACTATTTCAGCGCCACGTTAGCACTCCCCCAAGATGAGTGCTAACCATGTCCGGCGCCGCCGGACGGAGGAACTGTTCTCACCATTCTCATCGAGGAATAAAAAATGGCAAAGTCGAAGTTCCGCCCGCTTCATGACCGCGTGGTCGTTCGTCGGGTCGAATCCGAATCCAAGACCGCGGGCGGGATCATCATCCCCGACACGGCGAAGGAAAAGCCGCAGGAAGGCGAGATCATCGCCGTCGGTTCCGGCGCCCGTGACGAAGCCGGCAAGCTCGTCCCGCTGGACGTCAAGGCCGGCGACCGCATCCTGTTCGGCAAGTGGTCGGGCACCGAAGTCAAGCTCAATGGCGAAGACCTTCTGATCATGAAGGAAGCCGACATTATGGGCATCATCGGCTGAATATCGGCCTCACCCTCATTTAAATCTTCGGGCTCAATCCAAGCCCCTGCCAGGAGCTAAAAATGGCTGCCAAAGACGTAAAATTCTCCCGCGACGCTCGTGAGCGCATGCTGCGCGGCGTCAACATCCTCGCCGACGCGGTGAAGGTCACGCTCGGCCCCAAGGGCCGCAACGTCGTCATCGACAAGTCGTTCGGCGCACCGCGCATTACCAAGGACGGCGTCACCGTCGCCAAGGAAATCGAGCTTGAAGACAAGTTCGAGAACATGGGCGCGCAGATGGTCCGCGAAGTTGCTTCGAAGACCAACGACATCGCCGGCGACGGCACCACGACCGCGACCGTTCTGGCACAGTCGATCGTCCAGGAAGGCCACAAGGCGGTTGCCGCCGGCATGAACCCGATGGACCTCAAGCGCGGCATCGACCTCGCCGTCGCCGACGTCGTCGCGACGCTGATCAAGAACGCCAAGAAGATCAAGACCTCGGAAGAGGTTGCCCAGGTCGGCACCATCGCCGGCAATGGCGACGTTTCGGTCGGCTCGATGATCGCGGAAGCGATGCAGAAGGTCGGCAATGAGGGCGTCATCACCGTCGAGGAAGCCAAGACCGCCGAGACCGAGCTCGAAGTCGTCGAAGGCATGCAGTTCGACCGCGGTTATCTCTCGCCCTACTTCGTCACCAACGCCGAGAAGATGGTTGCGGATCTGGAAGACGCCTACATTCTTCTCCACGAGAAGAAGCTCTCCAACCTGCAGGCCATGCTGCCGATCCTCGAGGCTGTCGTGCAGACCTCGAAGCCGCTGGTCATCATTTCGGAAGACGTCGAGGGCGAGGCCCTGGCCACGCTCGTCGTCAACAAGCTGCGTGGCGGCCTGAAGATCGCCGCCGTCAAGGCGCCTGGCTTCGGTGATCGCCGCAAGGCCATGCTGGAAGACATCGCTATCCTCACCGGTGGCCAGGTCATCTCCGAAGACCTCGGCATCAAGCTCGAGAATGTCGGCCTGAACATGCTCGGCCGCGCCAAGAAGGTGTCGATCTCCAAGGAGAACACCACCATCGTCGACGGCGCCGGCAAGAAGGCCGAGATCCAGGGCCGCGTCGCCCAGATCAAGCAGCAGATCGAGGAGACCACCTCGGACTACGACAAGGAGAAGCTGCAGGAACGTCTCGCCAAGCTGGCGGGCGGCGTAGCCGTCATCCGCGTCGGCGGTGCGACCGAAGTGGAAGTCAAGGAAAAGAAGGACCGCGTCGATGACGCCCTCAACGCGACCCGTGCGGCCGTCGAAGAAGGCATCGTTCCCGGCGGCGGCGTCGCACTGCTGCGCGCTTCGCTGAGCATCAAGGCAACCGGCGCCAACTCCGACCAGACCGCCGGCATCAGCATCGTGCGTCGCGCGCTGCAGGCTCCGGCCCGTCAGATCGCGGCCAACGCCGGTGCGGAAGCATCGATCGTTGCCGGCAAGATCCTTGAGAACAAGGGCGCGACCTTCGGCTACAACGCCCAGACCGGCGAATATGGCGACATGATCGCCATGGGTATCGTCGATCCGGTCAAGGTTGTGCGCACGGCTCTGCAGGACGCGGCCTCGGTCGCCGGCCTGCTGGTCACCACCGAAGCCATGATTGCGGAGGCTCCGAAGAAGGAGTCGGCTGGCGGCGGCATGCCTGGCGGCATGGGCGGCGGCGGCATGGGCGGCATGGGCGGTATGGATTTCTAATCCAACCCATCAGCCTTCATGTACGGAAAGGGCGGCCGAGAGGTCGCCCTTTTTCGTTGATGGGACGGAGGATGAGAGGCGGTCCGATTCCAAAGCAAGCGGAAGCATACCCCTGACCGTTTCTTCGGCGTCGGCGCAGAACGTGAATTGCAGAGCTGGAGCGTCGGCCCTTCGGCAGGGCTCCGCGCTGGCCTCGATGTCGTGGAAGCGCGAAACGTCAATGCGCCGTGACTGCGATCTCTTTCGCCGGCAATGCCCCCTCAATCAGCGCCGCGACCTCATCGGCTACCGCCAGCACCGGGGCGCGGTCGCGGGTGGCGCGTGCGATCACCATCAGCCCTTCCAGCGATGATTCGACCAGCAGCGCCAGCGCGTGCGCGCGGCGCTCGGGCACCCCTGCCCTGACGAAGGCCGCCCTGAGCAGGCCTATCCATTGCTCGAAGGCCGACCGGCACAACTCAGCCAACTCCGGCATGTCGGTCGGCGAATCCAACACCACGGGCGCGATCGGGCAACCGAGCGTGAACTGGTTGTCTTCCAGCATGCGCGCGACCGATTGGTAGATGTGGTGGACCGCCACCGCCGGATCTTTTTCGGCAGCGAGCGCGGCGTCCAGTCTCTGCGTCACATCGGCGACGCTATCGCGCGTAACCTCGACGACCAGCTGATCCTTGCCGCCCGGAAAGTGGAAGTAGAGCGAGCCCCTTGGTGCACCTGAGGCACTCAATATGTCGTTGAGCGACGTGCCGTGGTAGCCGCGCTGCCTCAGCAGCAGCGCCGTTGTCTCGAGTATGCGGATGCGGGTGTCGTTCGCCATGTCAACCTCTGTCAGGAATGAGCATTATAGGCCTTGCCTCGAATATGACAACCGGTCTATATAATATGTAGATCAGTCTATATATCAGCGAGGGGCGAATGCGTAGTTACCGTCTTGAAGGAACCGGCGTGACCAAGTGCCTGGTGATGCGCGACGGGACGCAGCCGACGCCGAAGCCGCACGAGATCGTCGTGCGTGTCCGCGCCACATCGCTCAACCGCCGCGATACGATGGTCCTCAACGGCACCTATCCGCTGACGCCGCGCCAAGGCGTTATCCCGCTGAGCGACGGTGCTGGGGAAGTCGTTGCCGTCGGAGATGCCGTCACCCGCTTTGCCGCCGGCGACCGCATCACCGGCAGCTATTTTGCACGCTGGATTGATGGCCGCATCAATGCCGGGCTGATCGACCAGCTTGGCTGCACGCTGGACGGGATGCTGACTGAATACGCGGTGCTCGACGAGCAATGGGCGGTGTGGCTTCCCGATCATCTCGACTGGCATCAAGCGGCGACACTGACCTGTGCCGGCCTGGCCGCTTGGAATGCCGTGACGGCGGCCGAGATGCCGAAGCCCGGGCAGTGGGTTCTGGTCATCGGTTCAGGTGGCGTCGCGCTGTTTGCGCTGCAATTCGCCAAGCTGCTCGGCTGCCGGGTCGTGGCCGTCAGCTCGCGCGGCGAGAAGCTGGACCGGCTGCGGGCGCTGGGCGCCGACCTCGTCGTCTCGACGGCCGACATGCCGGAATGGGGTGCAGCTGTGCGCGAGCAAACCGGTGGCATCGACCTCGTCGTCGAGACCGGCGGCCCGCCGACCTTCGCGCAATCGATGATCGCCTGCGCGCTTTACGGGCGCATCGTGCTTCTCACCATACAGGATGCGAAAGGCGGGACGGTGCAGATCCCCGGCCCGGTCTACCAGCGCAGCCTCGCCACCATCAGCCGCCTCTTCGTCGGCAATCGCACCAACCTCGAAGCCATGCTGCGCGCCATCTCGGTGCATCGGCTTAAGCCTGTCATCGACAAGGTGTTCGCCTTCGACGAGGCCCAAGACGCCTACCGTTATTTCCAGCAAGGCGACGTCTTCGGGAAAGTGGTCGTCGACGGCGCCTGACTGGTTCGCCCCCAAAATCTGATTGACCCCCTCAAATCAAAGGAGAGACACAATGACCATTCGTGAAGCAGAGGCCCAATGGCAGGGATCGTTGAAAGAAGGTTCGGGCCGGCTGAGGCTAGGCAGCGGCGTATTCGAAGGCGCCTACTCCTTCCCGTCGCGTTTCGAGAACGGTCCCGGCACCAACCCGGAGGAATTGATCGCGGCGGCGCATGCCGGCTGCTTCTCGATGGCGCTGAGCGCCATCCTGGGCCGCGAAGGTTATACTCCCGCACGCATTCACACAATCGCGAAAGCGCATCTCGGCGCCACCGCGGCCGGACCGACGATCACCCGTATCGAGTTGGAGACGGAGGCAAGCGTGGCCGGGCTGGCTGCCGGGGATTTCGAGCGGCTGGCGCAGACGGCCAAGGAGAGCTGCCTCGTGTCGCGGGCGCTGGCCGGCGTCGCGGCGATCACGCTCAAGGCCCGCCTCGTCGAAACCGTTGCTGATCACTGAAGGGAAGGAATATCCAATGACACAGGAACTCATCATCGACATCGCCGCGGCAAAACGCTCCGCCGAAACGGCCGAGATCATGCGGCGCTACAACGACGTCTTCCAGCGCCACGACGCGTCGGCGCTCGACGATCTGGTGGCGGAAGATTGCGTGATCGAGAACACCACGCCGGCCCCGGACGGCGCCCGCCGCATCGGCAAGGGCGCCTGCGTCGAACTGTGGTCGGCGATCGCGACCGGACGCGGCACGCGCTTCGACATCGAAGAAACCTTCGTCGCCGGCGACCGGGCGACGATCCGCTGGCGCTACTGGATGGCCGACGGCAATTCGCTGCGCGGCGTCAACCTGATGCGCGTGGCGGACGGGCAGATTGTCGAGGCCAGGGGCTACGTGAAGGGATAAGGCTGTCTACCGGTCCGCCAGCGCCAGTTTGGCGCCGAGCATGACAAAGGCTCCGGCGAAGGTGCGGCGCATCCAGGTCAGCACCTTTGGTCGCGACACGACATGGCTGCGGATCGACGCCGCGAAGATGCCGTAGCCGACAAAGACCACGAAGGTGAGCAGCATGAAGACGCTGCTGAGCTCCAGCATCTTCGACAGCGCATGCGATTCGGTGGTGCTGACGAATTGCGGCAGGAAGGCAAAGAAGAAGATCGACAGCTTCGGATTGAGAATGTTGATGAGGATGCCCGAAGTGATCACTTTGCCGGCCGAGCGCGGCGCGACATTTTCGTCGACGCTCAGGCCGCCCTTCTCCTTCAGCGTGTTCCAGGCCATGTAGAGCAGGTAGGCGACGCCGAGATATTTCAGCGTCTCGAAGGCGACGGCGCTGGTGTGCAGCAGAGCCGCGAGGCCGGTGATGGCGGCCGCCATATGCGGAATGATGCCGAGCGTGCAGCCGAAAGCGGCAATGATGCTGGCACGCGCACCACGCGAAAGCCCGGCGCTCAGCGTATAGAGAACGCCAGTGCCGGGCGAAGCCACGACAATCAGCGACGTCAACAGGAATTCGATGCTCACAGATGGTCTCCCGGTGCTGGCCCTGCCGCCGGCAGCGTAATCAGCGAAACGTGCGGGCACAAGCCAGCCTGAGAGCCTATCCGCATTCAGATCATGCTATTGGCGTGCAGCTTGCTATCCGCGATGGGTTGCCGAACTTCCCAGTGTTCGACGAGCTTACTTTCGTTCAGCCTGAAAATGTCGACGATGGCCAAGCCCTCCTCTTCGGGTTCGCGTTTTGCGTGCATGTGCACGATGACGAAATCCCCTTCGGCAAAAATCCGCTTCACCTCTCCCCTCACGAGGGGAAATGACTGTTTGAGCTGCTGCAGATAGGCTTTGAAGCCGTCCGCACCATCCGCAATGTTCGGATTATGTTGGATGTAGCGTTCGCCAAAATGCATCGAAGCAGCTTCGATGTTGCCCTGGTTTACTGCTTTGTCGATGAAGTCCAGGACGATCGTCTTGTTGGTTTCGAGCGAATTATGACTCTTGGCTGTAGCTGGATTTGATGGTTCGTCACGCATGTTTTGCTCCGTGAGGTGGCTGCTTCCGCCTGTTGTGGACAGGAGCGTCCGCAGGCCGACATTGCCAACATAATCAGCCACGCTTGTGAGATGGTCGATATGCCATTCCGCTAGATTCTTATCCAATCGTCTAATATCGTTGTCCGATTCATCATCGGAGGATGGTTCTCATGGATGCCTTGTCCGAAGTTCTTGCTTCGCTGAGATTTGGCAGCGCCATGATCGGCAGCGCGACCCTGCATCGGCCATGGGGTATTTCGGTCGATCCGACAAGGAATGCCGCCATCCACGTCATACAGAACGGCGAATGCTGGCTGCGGCTAGCCGGTGAAAAGGAGCCGATCCGCTTAGGCGAGGGAGACGTCATCCTTGTCGCGAGCGGTATCGGGCATGCCCTTTGCAATCCGGCGGATGCACCGACGGCATCGATATCCGCCGTCCTTTCCGCAAATCGGAGCGGACTGGAACCGAAAAGCGAGAGCGGCGCGACAACTCTTCTTTGTGCGAGATATTCACTCGACGGCGTCGGACCATATCCGATGGTTTCGCTGCTTCCACCGCTGATCCATTTGACCCGAGATCAGATCGACACCAGCGAGCCGCTGCGGCTTGCCCTGGAACTTCTGCAGGTCGAAGCAAAAAGCAATCTCGGCGGTCACGACATTGTCGCCCCACGTCTTCTCGACAGCACGTTGATCTTCTTATTGCGTGCCTGGATAGAACATCAGCCTCTCGGAACAGGCGGATGGTTTGGCGCCTTACGCGATAAAGGCATTGCGCAGGCTTTGCGCCTGATCCACGAGCGGCCGGATGGTCCCTGGACTATCGCTTCCCTTGCCAGCGGCGCGGCACAGTCCCGGGCCACCTTCGCGCGTCGCTTCGCTCAACTCGTGGGACAGCCGCCGCTGTCCTATGTGACTCGCTGGCGGATGAACCTTGCCGCCAAGGCTCTGCGGGAAACGAACCAGAACATTGGCGAGATCGGGTGCGCCGTCGGATATGAGTCGGTGCCGTCGTTCTCGCAGGCATTCAAACGGTTGACCGGACGATCGCCCGGCCTCTACCGCAGCGACTTTCGCTCATCTGACTGACGAATTTCAAAAGTGAGACGCCAGCCCGAGGGCCGTCATTACAGCGTCGGCAGTCCGTGAGCCAGGCGCGCCATCAGGCAGTCGTCATCGCCCGGCATGCAGGCGCGGCAGACGTCGGGACGGATCTCGTAGATGCCGCAGGCGGTCGACTTGCCGACCTCGCCGCACAGTGCCGAACAGCGCGCGCCGTCGCAGCGCATGCCGGCTTCATCGGCAGCCACGTATTTTTGCGGGATAAGGTCGAGTTGCGCGTCATCCTCGGTTGAAAAGCGCGGCCATCTTGACGAGTAGGCGCAGCAGGCGCCACAGGTCTGGCAATCGAAGGCAACCGGATCGGCGCCCTCTTGTGGCGACAAAAAATCCTCTGCGACCGCCAGGGCAAGCAGCCTTGGCGCAGATTTCCGGCCGGCATTTTGCTGCAAGGGTGCTATTTCTTCTTCGGCTTGCGCGGCGGTGCTTCGGCCGGCGACCTGAACAGATCGGTACCCGCTTCGGCGGCTTCACCGGTTTTTGGTGCGGCGGCCGGCTTGGCCGGCTTCACGGCGGCAGCAGGCGCGGCTGGCTGGCCCTTGGCGGAAAACTTGATTGCCATATCAATCCTCGTCAGAGAAACGCGATGATGGCGCATTCGGATTGCGAAGGCGGCCGATGAGCGCCGAAACGGCCGTGATGTTCATTTCTTCGGGCGACCAGTTCCTGGCTTCCTCGATGTGCCGGGGCGCCAGCTCGCGATGCGTGCTGCCGCTGTAGGCGGCGTCCTGATAGGTCACGCGCTCGTGCGTCTTGGCGTTTTCCCGGACGTATTCGATCAGATAATTGGGGCATTCGGCACGGCCGCGCACGCCGAGCCGCACCTGGGCATCGCCGTGGACACGCCGGCAGCGCTCGAGCTTTTCGAGCACGCGCCGGACATATTCGACCGGCTTGTCGAGCTCACCCACGACATCGGCGATGGTCGAATCGGCGGCGATCGCCTCTTGAGGCACGCGTTTGGTGGCCATCAGCGTTTGCCCGCGCGTTTCGGCGAGGCCGCGAGCGCAACCGCTGCCGCCATGTCATCGGCTTCCTTTTCCAGGCGCAGTTCGCGCAGCCGCGCGGTCTTGGCTTCGCGCGCCTGGCTGACGGCATCCCGTTCGGAATTGATGCGGTCGAGCGACATCGACTGGGTCCGCGTCTTGCTAAAAATGGATTCGGCCTGGTCGCGGGGTCTTTTTGAAGTTGCGGTCAAGGTCTTTCTCCCGGTTCGGAGCGCGCCGCCGAAAAGTGGCGAGATTGGTCTTTCGGCCAGGATCCCGCACAAAGCAATACGGCAGCCGGTTTCAAATTGCTGGAACGTCCTCAGAGACCGTTTGGAAATTCTACTCTGACGGCCGTCTGATGGCCGTCAGAGCGAATTTCGAAACAGCCTCTTAGCACGTCCGGGCCGTCGAGCAGCGCTCTTTCGGCGGTCGAAGCGCAAAAATGAAAAAGGCCAGGCACCGCCTGACCTTCCATGAGAGCGCCCGCGCATCCCGAGAGACGCGCAAAGAAACGTTCTTCTCATGCGCATGAGCGGGGGGCTTAACCTCCCCGCGACCATGCGCTGGAATTTGCCATTCACCGGTGCCAGTACATCCGTGGTCACCGGTGAGGCTGAATTCCGTTTTAGGCCGCCTTCAACTGGTCGGCGGACATCTTGCCCGACTTGTTGTCGCGGACCATCTCGTAGCCAAGCTTCTGGCCCTCGACGATGTCGCGCATTCCGGCGCGCTCGACGGCTGAGATGTGGACAAAAACGTCGGCAGAACCGTCGTCAGGCTGAATAAAACCAAAACCCTTGGTGGCGTTGAACCATTTAACTGTGCCTGTGCTCATAACGAACCCTTTCCATGGCAAATATTCGTTCGCCGTCATGCGGATGCACAACAACGTTTGTCTCGATTTTGATGGGGAAGTTCGTCAAAGGCGCGCCTCGGCACGCGGATAACAAAAGTCGGTCAAACAAACATCGACAAAATTCTTGTAGACTTCTTTGCGCGCTGTGTCAATTTTTTGATTTGCAACACTCGTGGAGATGCGCGGCGGCGGCAAATACGACAGCGAAAACCGGGCTATTGCCCGCCGAAAAAACCACTTAGCCGGGAACCATTTTGGCGCCGGAGCATTTTTTCGGTGTCGAACGCCGTTCTCGAAAGAGCGATCTTGAGAAAAGGCGGACGATCACCAGGACGCCCCCCGCGCAGATAAAAGGCACGAGGGGCGTTCCTGTGTGATGCGACCATTCGCGCCGCCGCCCCCTGCTCCTCACACCATGCCGCGACTGAGCCCGCCATCCACCGGCAAAGCCACGCCGGTAATATAGGCGGCGGCGTCGCTGGCCAGGAATGCTGCAACCGCACCGAATTCGGCGGGAGTGCCGTAGCGCTTTGCCGGGATATCGGCCTGACTCTCGGCGGCGATCACGGCAGCGTCGACACCCCTGTCGGCGGCGTCCATGGCGTCGAACTGTTTGGTCCGGTCCGTCGCAAAACGGCCAGGCAGCAACAGGTTGACGGTAACGCCGTCCGCCGCCACTTCGCCGGCCAGCGTCTTGGCCCACCCGGCGAGCGACGCACGCAGCGCATTCGAGGCGGTAAGGCCGGGGATCGGCTCGCGGACGGAAGTCGAGGAAACGGCGATGATGCGTCCCCAGCGCCGCGCCCGCATGCCTGGCAGGAAAGAAATGGCAACGCGCATCTGGCTCAGCACCATGCTGGTGAACTGCTTCTCCCAGACGCTCGCATCGAAGACGCTGGCCGCGAAGGGCGGCGGGCCGCCGCCATTGAGCAGGACGATGTCGATCCGCTGATGCTCGTCCTCGACGGCATGGATCAGCCGGGAGACGCTGTCGTGGTCGGAGAGGTCGGCGCTGAAGGTCGAGCAGATGTGGCCGGCGGCCTCGATCGCGCGCCGCGCCACATCCAGGGTCGCCTCCCCTCGTCCGACCAGGATGATCTCGGCGCCTTTCGCCGCGAGCGCTTCGGCAACGCCGAAACCGAGGCCCTTGCCTCCGCCGAGAACAAGCGCCCTCCGCCCCTCAAGATTTGCATCCATCAAGCCAAGCCTCCTGCTGGTTTCACTGGCTATTTCGAGCGACTTCCCTAGCGGACATGCACGATAGCGTCGGCTTCGACCGGAACATTGGCCGGCAAGCCGGCCATGCCGAGCGAGCAGCGGGCGTGCTCGCCACGCTCGCCGAAAACATGGAGCAGAAATTCGGATGCTCCGTTGCCGACCTCCGAATAGGCCGAAAAGCCGGCCGTCGCATTCACATAGACGGTCAGCTTGGCGAATTTCACGACACGGTCAAGATTGCCGTCCAGTTCCTTGTCCAGCCAATAGACGATGTTGGCCGCGCAGAGCCGGGCGGCGTTCTGCGCAGCAGCCAGATCGATCTCTCTGCCGACCTGGCCGATCGCGGCGATCTCCTGCGCGATCTCGGGAATCTGACCGGAGACATAGACGATGTCGGCGACCCGAACCGTCGGCGAGAACGGCAAAGCAGGCCGCTCGAGCGACGGCCAGGCGACACCGAACTCCTCAAATCTTCTTCTGTAGGACAAGGTGGCTGCTCCTGTTTTCGTTCGTGCGAGCGGACCTTGAATTCAGATCGGGCTTTCGGATAGCCTGATAGTGCTGACACAGCTATCAGGAATTCTTATGACTGGAGATATCGACGTCAGGCTGCTGCGTGCCTTCGTCACCGTGGCCGATACGGGAACGGTGAGCCGGGCGGCCGATCGACTTGCCCGCACCCAGGCGGCGGTGAGCATGCAGCTTCAGCGCCTCGAGGGTGAAGTCGGCGCCGAGCTGCTGCGCCGTTCGCCGCGCGGCGTGACGCTGACCGAGGCCGGCGAGATCCTGCTCGCCTTCGCCCGCAAGGCCATCGCGATCGGCGACGATGCCAGGCGCGAGATAGAAGGCCGCAGGCTGGTCGGCCGTGTCCGGCTGGGCATCATCGAGGATTTGGCGGTGACACGGCTGCCGCTGATCATTGCCGACTTCCGCCGCCGGCATCCTTCCGTGGAGATCGAGCTGACATCGGCCAGCAGCGCCGATCTCAGCAAGTCGCTGGGCGAAGGAAAATGCGACATCGTCATGGCCGATCCGGCGCGCTTCACAAAGGCGCCGCGAGGTCATCTGTCACGACAGCTGGTCTGGGCGGCAAGCCGCATGATCGAGATCGATGACGAGGTCGAGCTTCCGCTGGTCATCTTCGAAGGCGCCTGCTCCTGGCAGGACAGAATGCTGGCCTCGCTCGCCGAGGCCGGGCTCGGCTGGAAGATCGGCTGCCGCGTGTCGACTTTCGCGACGCTGATCTCGGCGCTGAGGGCCGGGCTTGGCATCGGCCTTCTGCTGCAGGAAGGACTGCCGCCCGACTGCCAAAGCCTCAACGGACGCTTCAACCTGCCGCCGGCGCCGATGGCGGATTTCGGCGTCTACCTTGCGAGGGACCCGTCCCGGCTGGTCGAGGAGTGTGGCGATTTCCTGCGGGCGGGATTCGAAGTCTAACGAAACGATCCGACGTCATTCACCGTTCCTGGTCGGTCGGGCGGATGACGATCTCGTTGACGTTGACGTGCGCCGGCTGGCTCACGGCGTAGAGAATGGCCGCGGCGATGTCCTCGGCTGCCAGCGCCTCCATGGCGGCGAGCCGCTGGTCGAGCCCAGTCTTCGCCGCCGGATTGGTGATATGGTCGCCGAGCTCGGTGCGCACCAGGCCGGGTTCGATGACGGTGACGCGAACCTTGTCGGAGTAGACTTCGCGGCGCAGCGATTCGGAAAAGCCGACGACGCCGAACTTGGTTGCGGCATAGCCGCTGGCGCCGGGATTGGCGACGCGGCCGGCGACCGACGAGACATTGACGATGTGACCCTTGGCGGCCCTGAGATGCGGCAGCGCCGCTTTGGTGACACCCATCAGCGCCAGCAGGTTGAGCTCGACCATGCGGCGCCAGTCATCGAGCACCGCCTCGGCGGCCGGCGACAGAAGCATCACCCCGGCATTGTTGACGAGGATGTCGAGGCGGCCCCATTCGGCGACAACCTTGTCGACCATGGCGGTGACATCGTCGTTGCTGGTGACGTCGGCCGCGATACGGAGTGCCGTGCCGCCGGCCTTTTCGATACGCGCGGCCAGCGCTTCGAGGCGATCGGCGCGGCGGGCGGCAATCGCCACCTTTGCCCCGGCGGCCGCCAGCGCCACAGCGGTTGCCTCGCCGATGCCCGACGAGGCGCCGGTGACAAGCGCGACCTTGCCGGCCAGTGCGGAAGAAACAGCTGTCATTGTGAAGTCTCCAAAGCCCCTGCCCGATCTTCAGATAGGCCGCGGGCCGCGAAGTGGAAGACCAGCTCGCCGGTTGCTCGGCTCATTCGTCGGGGCCGGGCTCCGGCCATGGCTCCTTCGCCGCCTCCGCATACCAGTGGCGCATCGCCGGCATCGAAAGCACGGCATCGACATAGGCGCGGGTGTCGGGCGCCAGCGTGCCGCCATAGGTGTCGAAGCGGGTGACGACCGGCGCGTACATGGCGTCGGCCGCGGTGAAATGGCCAAACAGGAACGGCCCGCCTTTGCCGTATTTTTCCCGGCATTGCCGCCACAGATCCTCGATGCGCGCCCGTTGCGCCTCACCTTCGGCGTCGAGCGGCTTGTGGCCTTTTGGCCGGCGCAAATTCATCGGCCAGCCATAGCGGACCTCGCGAAAGCCGGAATGCATCTCTGTCGCCGCCGAGCGGGCGTGCGCGCGAGCGCCGATATCGGCCGGCCAGAGCTTCTTGTCGGGAAACAGGTCGGCAAGATATTCAAGGATGGCAAGGGTTTCCCAGACGATCCGGATCTCGCCATTCGGCAGCCGATGGTTCAGCACCGGCACCTGGCCGGTCGGCGATATCCTGGCCAGATTGGCGGCGGTCTCGGGCGTGCGCAGGCGCACAAAACCTTCCTCGAACGGTATCTCCAGATGCTTCATCGCCAGCCATGGCCTCAGTGACCAGGACGAGAAGCATTTGTTGCCGATGAAGAGCGTGAATTCAGCCAAGATGGTCTCTCCGTGTCGAGCCCAGCGGCTCAGTTTGCTTGTGCCGCGGCCAATTGTGCCCCCGGCGTGACGCCGGCGCGAGCGCGGATGGCGGCGACCGCCTTGGTGATATCCGTATTGACCAGCAGCGCCTCGCGACCGGCCGCGATGGTGAGGTCGACCTGATCGACCGGCAATTTCAGCCGCGTCGGGACAGCGTTCAGCTTGGCCTGTGTCGCCTGGTCGAGGTCGGCAAAGGACAGATATTGGACCACGAGTTCAACATCGCGGCAATCCCAGCCGGCAGTCGAGCCGCGATAGGCAGCCACGGTCGAGGTCGGCAAAGCACAGCGGTAGCGGACCAATTCACCGCGCCATTGCGAGACGGCCAGCTTCAGTGCGTCGGCTTCGTCGCGCACCGCGGCCGCCATGGTGGTGCTCGTCACGGCGTCGAGCAACTCGCTAAGCCGCGGTCCGTGGATAGACTTGGCCCAGCTCACGTCGTTGTCGGCGCCGGCGTCGGCAACGATGAAAAGCAGCGTCCTCAACCGGACAGCGGCGGCCGGCGACAGCGGACCATAGGGGGTGCCGGCGGCGGAGCGCTCCAGGGTAAAGCCGGTGACGCCGAGATTATCGGTCAGACCACCGTCCAGCAATTTCACATAGTCGAGGGGATCGGCGTTTTGATAGGAATCGAGCGCGCTGGCATAGGCCTTGAGCCTGATAGAGGCATTGTGATCGGCCAGTGCCCGGCTCAACCATTGCGGCCTGGGTAGCCGCAATCCGGGCTGGTGGCGGAAACCACGATCGGCGCGAAGACCACCGGCACGGCAGCGGAAGCCGCGACCGCATCAGCCAACCGCATCTTGTCGAGATCGCTACAAAGCGCCGCGAAAGTGTCGTAGCTGAACAGAAATGGCGTGCGGTTATAGATATCGGACGCGTTGATCCAGATGATGGGCCGGTCCGGCTTGGCGAACGCCTCGAATGTCGCATCGTCGAAGAGATTGTCGTTCAGCCATTTGGCAAAACCGCTGCGGTCATTGACGCCGCCATAGTAGGCGCGGACAAGGTTGAACGGCGACAGCCTTGTTCGAAGGTCGGCCTCAGCATTCTGGATCAGGAACCGTTCGCGAAAGTCGCGGTAGCCGTCCTCGCCCTTGTAGCCGAAATAGGCGGCAGTCACCGCGCCGCCTGATGCACCGGAAATCATCCTGATGTCATCGACCAGCGTGCGCCGCCGCGGCTGCTCGTCGATGACGATGTCGTCCAGCGCCCGCAGAACGCCGTAGGAGAAGGCCGCGGCCCGGGTGCCGCCACCGGAGAAGGCGAGGCCGAGCACAGTCGAGCCGTCGTCGCCCGGATCTGGAATGAAAGCCGGCGACGGCCTGCCGGCTTCGGGCGTAAAGACGTTGATCGGCCCGACATCATCGGCGACGCAGCCTGCCAAAAGCATGGACGTCGCAACGGCACAGGCAAGGCGAAAACGCATCGAAATCCCCCCGGGCAGAGCCTAGCCGCATTACCGCGCCGGGTGCAACCGGTTGTCCGGCGATGCATGGAACCGAAGCGGTGCCTGACCGTTTGCCTCGCAAATAAAACTCCCGAACTCCAGGAGATGCGCGATGGTGAACAAGGATCAGGTGGCAGGCGTCGCCAAGCAAGCCAAGGGCTCGGTCAAGCAGGCCGCCGGCAAGGCCACCGGCAACAGGCGCACCGAGGCCGAAGGCGACGTCGACAAGGCGACCGGCAAGATGCAGAAGGCTTACGGCGACGTGAAGGACAAGGTGAAGAAGGCGCTTTGACACTGGCCCCCTTCGCGAACCAGGAAAAAGGCGGCTCGGCCGCCTTTTTTGCGCCCTCTCTTACCGTAAGAAAGTCAGGCTTTTGCTGTATGCATTGGTGAAGGTGACCTCGCCATGATTTCCGGCGGCTTCGCCCAGCACCACATCCATGCTGTTTCCGGTCACCCGCGCCAAGGCAAAGCCGCCCATGAAGGCGGCCTTCGGTTTGAACAAGTCGAGCCCGTCACGGCGGTAGATCATCGGCGTTGCGTGCTGGTGGCCATGGAAGATGCCGACGACATTGTAGCCTTTCAGCACGGCCAGCAGCGCCTGCCTGTCGACTTCGCTCCACCAATGCGGCGGACCCGTGCCGCTGTCGTCGAAGGTTCTCTCGGCGGCGTCCCATCTTTCGATCGAAAAAGTATCCCAGCCATAATGCTGGAACAGGATGACCGGGCGGCCGTCGCCGGCATAGGTCGCCAGATCCTGCTTCAGCCATGGCAGGCTGTTGGCGGCGCCGTGGCCGGTATCGCCGGCAAAACGGTGCGTCTGGACAAGATGCAGACCGCCCCAATCCCATGAATAGCAGTCGGTCTCGACGTCGTAGTCGGTCGCCGGCGCAGGCGGCTTGAAGAACACGCCGGGGCGGTGGTTGACCTCGACATAGTCGCGCATTTCGCGGCGGTACCAGTCGACATGCGAGCGCGGGCCGTTCTGGTCGAGGTCGTGGTTGCCGAGGCCGACATAGACGGGCATGTGCACACGGTCGGGGCCGACGCCCTGCTGGTAGCGCTGGCTGAACTGAAGCAGCTGCGTGCCCTCGCTGGGCTGGGTGATCTGGCCGCCGCCGTCATCGGTGATGTCGCCGCCGACGACGAGGCCGAGCGGCGTGCCGATGTTGCCCGTCGAGCGCAGGCCGGTGGCAACGCCTTCGATTTCAGCCGGCCATTGTCTGTCACCGACGCCGTTGAGTGCGGCGACGTTGCGCAGCAAGGCAGCGTCGGTCTTGCCCTCCTGCTCGCAATGCGGGCTCAATCCGTTCGCCATTCGGCAGGCATGGACATCAGCGATAAACAGGAAGGTGGCGTCGATCGGCGGGATGCGCTGCCCGGTCTGGCCGAAGGCCGGGCGCGAAACGGCGCCGGCCGCGGCAACGGCCGCTGCCTGCATCAGGAAGCTGCGCCGAGAAACCGGTAGGGCGGGAATGCGATGCATCATGCGCTAAAATTCAGCACGACGCGGATCGGCAGTCCAGTTGCTCGCAAAGTATGTCGACACGTTCTCCCAGGTCTGGCATTGCTTTCGGCATTCAACTTGCGCGGGCAGAGGAGGACGGCATGAAAACTGCATCCATCGGCATGACAATGGCCATTCTGGCGGTGACGAGCGCAGCGCATGGCGCCGAGTGCATCGACGTCAAATCGGCCAAGGCCGGCTTCATTCTCGAAAGGCCTGGCATCCACAGCGAATTTCGACCGGCAGCGGGCGGAATGGTGGCCGTTGCCAACAAATACCAGTCGCAATCGCCGCAGTCGCAGTACCTGTTCGGCGGACTGATCGAGGTGTTTCGCGACAGCAGCACGGGGCAGCTGGCGATGATCCCGTTTTCCGATCTCAGGAAGGTGTTCCCGCTGAAGGCGGGGGCTAAGAACAAGATCGTGTTTGCCCGCCTCGCACCGAACAAGCCGCCGAAGGGCACCGAGACGCTGGAGATCAACGTCAAGGGCAAGGAGACGTTCAGCCTGGGTGAATGCAAATACTCCGTGCTCGCGGTCAAGCAGACGATCAGGAGCGAGGCCGGCGAGACGCGGGACGAGTTTACCGCGCTTTACGCACCCGACTTGCAGGCAGTTGTGGCCAGGCGCTATGACGAGGGCACCAGCGCCGAAAGCGTGGTCGGCTACGAGCTGATCAAGCCGCTGCCGAATTAAGAGCTCGGCCTCCCCACCTCGGTCATAGTGAGCGACGGCGGCGCCTCTGTCCTGCCGGCGTCAAGGGGCTTTGTGGAGTATCCTGCGACGTCGCCTCGTGACTCCCTGTTCCAAGGCCATCAGGCAGTCGCGCAGCACTCTTGTGTCCTGTGCGGTCTTGGCCATCGACATGGCGCCGGAATAGGTGGCGACGGCGAGCGCTGCGAAGCGCTGCGGATCGGTGCCCTGCTCCCGGCCCGCCTGCTGGTCGGCCCTGATCTTGTCGGCAATCGCCTGACGCCAGGCCGAAAAAATGTCGGCAAGGGCAATGCGGAAATCCGGATCGGCAAGCGACAGTTCGTGCGCCAGATTGTTGAGCGGGCAGCCGCGCACGAATCCCTGCTGCTCCAGCTCCGCCGCGACGGCCGCGAACACGGCGCGCACGCCCTCCCGCGCCGAGCCGGCCCTCCGCACTGGCGCGATCCAGGTCTCCTCGACGGCGGCGGCGACCCGCTCTTCGATGACTGCTAGCGCCAGCGCCTTCTTGGTCGCGAAATGGTGGTGCAGCGCGCCGCCGGTGACGCCCGCCGTCGCCATCAAGTCGCCCATGCTGGAGGCGTGATAGCCGCGTGCCTGAAACGCCTCTTCGGCGACATCGAGCACCTTTTTGCGCATGCCTTCGGGGTCATTGGTGCGTTTTTTAGCCCGCGCCTTTGGGCGGGCTGTGGTCTCTGCTGACATTTCCACACGATAGCAGATTGACAAAACAGGACAACCGGTCTGTTTTATAAAACAGGATGACTGTCCTGTTTTTGAGATCGAGCGATGAACCTGCCTTTGAATGCCGCGCCTAAATCCGATCTGCTCGCCTCGCCCGTCGTCGAACTTCGGCAATACACGCTGAAACCTGGCCGACGCGAGACGCTGATCGGCATCTTCGACAATCATTTGATCGAGGGCCAGGAAACCGCGGGGATGACCATCATCGGCCAGTTCCGCGACCTCGACCGGCCAGATATGTTCGTCTGGTTGCGCGGCTTCGACGGCATGATCGCGCGGAAGCATGCGCTGGCCGCCTTCTATGACGGGCCGGTCTGGGCGGCCTGGCGCAACGCCGCCAACGCCACGATGATCGATTCCGACGACGTGCTGCTGCTGAAACCGGCTTGGCCGGGCGCCGGCTTCGACCTCTCGGGATCGCAACGAGTACCCCAGACGGATCTCGAAGAACCAAGCACAAGCAGTGCTTTGCAGGCAATTGTTGTCATCAGGATTCATCATTTGCGACCGGGCCTCGAAGCCGGCTTCGCCAGGGATTTCCAGACCGGGGCTCTTCCGGTTGTTGCCGCACTTGGCGGACAACCGCTCGCCGCCTTCGTCACCGAGCATGCCGAAAACAGCTTTCCGCGGCTGCCGGTGCGGGCCAGCGAAAACGTCTTCATCAGCGTCACGGGTTTCGACAGCGCCGAGGCGCATACCCGCCACGAGGCGGCCTTGGCCGCCTCCCCAGACTGGCAGGCGCTTCAGCAGACCGTACAACGGGAATTCGCCAGGCCCGCGGAGGTTTTGCGTCTGTTACCGACGGCGCGATCGCTGCTCGGGCAGCACCCAATTTCGGTATGAACCAACATCGTCGACGCCTCCTACGTCGCCGGAGCCTCCTGGTTCATGCCTGAAAGTGTCTGGCATGGATCGCCTGGTAACGCGCCGTCCATGCGGTTGCCTGCTCCAGGTCAAGGGAAACGCGCAGCAGACGGTGATCCTCGTTCTTGCGGCCAATGAGCTGGATGCCAATCGGCAGGCCGCCTTTCGACTGGAACAGCGGCAGGCTGGCGGCCGGTTGGCCGGTGACGTTGAAGATTTCCGTGAAAGGCGCAAAGCCGTAAGCCCGGCTCGCCCAAGCCTCGTAATCAAAGAGAGCACCATCGCCATGGATGGCGCCAAGCCGGGGCGGCAGGCCGGCCGTGGTCGGCGTCATGATCAGGTCGAACACATCGAACGCCCTCGCCATCGCCAGCGAAGCGCTGTGCACATGGTCCTGCGCCCTGAGATAGTCGGCGGCCGAGGACCGTCGAAAACAGTCGAGCGCGTGACGACTGAGGCTTTCGATTTCGCCGGCCCCCGGCATCCGCCCGATCTCGTCGGCGCGCTCGTCAACCAGCCGCGCGACCTCCGACATCCAGAAGATGCTCCAGTCCGCTTCGGCGCTGCCTTCCCGCGGGAAACGCGCCTGTGTGACCTCGTGCCCCATATCCTCGAGGAGGACCATGGCTTGACGTAATTTTTCCTCGATCTCGGGCGCGACCGGCGCGCCATCCGGCCGGTGCGCCAGGCACGCGACGCGCAGATGCTCGCCGGGCGAAGACAGCCAGTCCAGGTAGGACGGCACCGATTTTGACACGGAGTAAGGCGCTCCTTGTTCTGGACCGGCAGTTATGTCCAGCATGGCGGCGCTGTCGCGAACGGTGCGGGACAGGACGTTGTCGGCGTAGAGCCCGGCGCCGACCTGACCTCGACAGGGGCCGACAGGCGTGAGTCCGCGCGACGGCTTCATGCCGAACACGCCGCAACAGGCAGCCGGCACCCGGATCGAGCCGCCGATATCGGAACCGTGGGCGACCGCCACCATGCCGCTTGCCACCGCGGCAGCAGCTCCACCGCTTGAGCCGCCCGCCGTCAGCGAAAGATCCCAAGGGTTCAAGGTGGGGCCGCGAAAGCTGGGTTCGGTGACGAAGTCATTGGCGAATTCAGGCGTGTTTGTCTTGCCCAGCAAGATCAGACCGGCGGCCCGCCATCGCCGGACGATCTCGCTGTCGGGTTTCGGCGCGGCATCCTTGAAGTAGAGCGACGAGTGCGTCGTCGGCCACTCCCGCACATTCACGCCGGTGTCCTTGACCAGGAAAGGAATGCCGGCGAGTGCGGCGTGCCGGTTGCAGCTTGCCGCCGCGGAAAGCGCCCGGTCCGCATCGATCAGTGTCACGGCATTGATGGCGGGATTGATGCTTTGGATTGCTTCGATAGCCGCCTCGACGACCTCGACAACGGACAGTTCGCCCGAACGAACGTGCCCGGCCAGGGCGACGGCATCCAACGCCACATATTCGGAAAGGTTCATGACTGCTCTCAGCCCGGACTGCCGGTCGCGTCGGCCGTCGACTGGGATCCAGCTTTACTCCGGACCTTGAAATATCGGGCGATGGCTGCCGCGACCAATGCCGGATCCTCCCAGTGCGGGTTATGCCCGCACCGCGCCGCGCCCACGAACTCCGCGGCAGGGATTTCTTCGAGGAGCCGCTGTTGGTGCGTTTCGTCGAAGAGCAGGTCGCGCCCGCCAGCAATGACAAGCGCCGGCAGGCGCAGCGTACGCGCCTTGTCGGTAAGATCGACGCGCCGAACCTGCTCCAGGATTGCTCGCCAAAGTGCCGCCGGCATGGCTGACGCCTCCTTTGCAACCATGGTCAGGAAGTCCGCTGGAACCTCGGCCTCGCAGGCATGCCAATAGTCATAGAACGGATCGGCCGGCGATATCGGGTCTCGAAGTGCCCGCACACCAATGGTCATCGGGTGATCCTCACCGATCTGCGGCCGCACCGTTCCGGCCATCAGCACCAGGCCGCCAATCATCTCGGGATAGCGCGCTGCTGCCTCGATCGCCACCATACTGCCCAAGGAATGCCCGACCAGAACCGGCCGCTCGAGGCGCAACCGCTCGATCAAACTCACCACATCTTCCGCGAAATCCGCTGACGCGAAGCCGCGTGTCCCGGCCGGCGAGGCGCCATGCCCGCGCAGGTCTGGGATGATAAGCCGGCGCCCGGCGAGATGCGGCGCCAGCAAGGAGAAGCTGCGGCTCGTGTCGGAGAAGCCGTGCACCAGCACCAGCGCGGGCTCCTGCCCGGCGATTTCGACGCAGGCCGTTTCAGTGCAGCCGGCACCGACCTTGCGCTTGCGGCCGTTCCAGCCAGCCTGATCGACCGATATCAAAGGCCGAGCTGCTGCTTGACCGCGTCGAGCGCGGGCTTGCCATCGAATGTGGTGACACCGGCAAGCCAGGCGCCGAGCCTATCCGGATTCCCTTTGATGGCCTTCAGGCCGGCTTCCTCAGGCTTCAGGCCGTCATTGATGAGATAGCCCATGCCGAGATTTTCGAAATCGATGTCGAAGGCGAGGTTCTTCAGCAACTGCCCGACATTCGGGCATTGCTGCAGATAGCCCTTGCGCACCTGCGTCGTCACCGTCGCGGCGCCGAAGTTCGGGCCATAGAACTTGTCGCCGCCGCTCAGATATTTGAAGTCGTACATCGTGTTCATTGGATGCGGCGCCCAACCCTGGAAGACGATGAAGCGCTTTTCCTTGATCTCGTAGCCGACCTCGGAAAGCATGCCGGCTTCACTCGATTCGACGACCTGCCAGCCATCGAGGCCCAGCGACTTATCGGCGATGGCGTCCATCATCAGCTGGTTCGAGCCCGGCTCGATGCCATACATCTTCCTGCCGAACTTGTCGGCGAACTTTTGCAGGTCGGCAAAATCCTTGACGCCGGCCTCCCACACGTAAGTCGGCACGGCAAAGGTGTATTTGGCGCCGACGAGATTGACGCGCACATCGTCTACCGAGCCGTCCTTCTTATAGGGCTCGTAATAGGTGATCATCGCCGGATCCCAATAGCCAAGGAACACGTCCAAATCATTGTTCTTCAAGGATTCATAGATGACGTTGATGCCCAGAAGCGAGCTTGCCGGCTTGTAGCCGAGCGCATCGAGCAAGACGCTGGTGACGCCGGTGGTGAAGGCAAGGTCGTTCCATCCAGGCTCGGCCATGCGCACGACCTTGCATTGTTCAGGTTCAGCCGCAAAGACCGGCTGGGTCGCCAGCAGGACCCAGAGCGAGGCGCCTATTCCAAGGCTCCGAAGCATTTCGGTTCTCCTCATTTCACCAACGGTGTTGACCATTCGGTCCTTATATTGTCCCACCGGTCAATTCTTGATCTCGGCGGACGAAAATGTCAACGTCGGTTTTCGATGCATGGATCCGGCCCGTGAAACTCAAGCGCCTCAGCGACATACGCCGCAAAGAGCTGCGGCAAGCCGCCTTTGCCGTGCTTCAGCGCGAAGGCATAGCTGGCGCCACCATAGAAAAAGTGGCGGCACAGGCCGGCGCGTCGAAGGGCATCGTGCTGCATTATTTCAACAGCAAGCGGGAACTGTTCGAGCACGCCATGCGCGAGTCGAACCTGGTGCTGCGTCATGCAGTGGTCGAGCGGCTGAAGCAGGCGCGCACCCCAATGCAACGGATAGATGCCATCATCGAAGGCAATTTCGAGCCGCATCTTTTCCAGCCGTCCCTCTGCCATGCCTGGCTTTCGCTTTGCGCGGAGGTGCCGCGCGACGAAAAGCTGGCCCGCATCCAGAAGGTGATCCATGCGCGCATGCGCTCCAACCTGCTGTCCGGCCTGCGCGGTCTGATGCCGGCGCCCGATGCTGACGAGATCGCCTTCGGCGTCACCGCCCTGATCGACGGGCTATGGTTGCGGCTTGGCCTGCAGCCCGGCAGCGTCACGCGTGAACAGGCCATTCATCACGTCAAGGAGTTTGTCGCTACCCGCCTGGCTGTTCGGCGCGATGCAGCCGCTGCCGAATAGACCATCGTGCCCGACAGCCGAAGTTCATACTGTAGGATAGGCTGGCGGCTTGACCACAGTTGCCAACGGCGCTGCTCTCCTTGTCAGACAAGACGGCATTGCGCGGGAGTGTTGGATGAGACTGGGCGGCAAACGGGCACTGGTCACCGGCGGCTCGGACGGGATCGGGCTGGCAATCGCCGAGGCGTTTTTGCGCGAAGGCGCGGACGTGCTGATCGTCGGCCGCGACGGCAAAAAACTCGACGCCGCCCGCAAGCAGCTCGGGGACGGCGTCGAAACGCTGTCGGCAGACCTGTCGGCCAGCGCCGGCATCGACGCCGTGGTCGAGCATGCCAGGCGCGGCCCACCTCTCGACATCCTCGTCAACAATGCCGGCGTGGCGTTCCTGGCGCCGTTCGAGACCGTCAGCGAGGACCAGTTCCAGCAATCGTTCGCGCTCAACGTCACGGCTGTATTCTTCCTCACCCAGCGACTGTTGCCGCATCTCGCGCCGGGCGGGGCATCGGTCATCAACATCTCATCCTATTTTGCGCACAAGATGATCCCGAAGCGGCCGTCCAGCCTCTATTCGCTGTCGAAGGGCGCGCTCAATTCGCTGACCAAGTCGCTCGCCTTCGAGCTCGGGCCGCGCGGCATAAGGGTCAATGCCATCGCGCCCGGCACGGTCGACACCGCAATGCGGCGCAGGTCGATCGAAAACCTGCCGGAAGCCGCGCAGGCCGAGCTCAAGGCCTATGTCGAGCGCAGCTACCCGCTCGGCCGCATCGGCCGAACCAGCGATCTTGCCGGCATCGCGGTCTATCTCGCCAGCGACGAAGCGGCGTGGACCAGCGGCGGCATCTTTGCAGTGGATGGAGGGTACACGGCGGGGTGAGGAGCGCGCGCTCTTCCTTCTCCCCTTGCGGGAGAAGGAAAAGGCGCTGCTTCAACCGATTTGCATCCCCATCGTCCACAATCTCCGCTTGAAGGCATTTGTGCAACGCGATACGCCGTTT
This sequence comes from Mesorhizobium sp. M0778, assembly GCF_040320105.1. Classification (NCBI taxonomy): domain Bacteria; kingdom Pseudomonadati; phylum Pseudomonadota; class Alphaproteobacteria; order Hyphomicrobiales; family Phyllobacteriaceae; genus Mesorhizobium; species Mesorhizobium sp. M0778. The sequence goes on from NZ_JAMYPA010000017.1 coordinate 79,367, forward strand.
GCAAATTTGCAACCCGGAGAGACTTCGTGAGCGCGCCAGAGACCAGAACCGAAACCGACACGTTCGGTCCCATCGAGGTCGCCGCTGACCGTTACTGGGGCGCGCAGGCGCAGCGTTCACTTGCCAATTTCAAGATCGGCTGGGAGAAACAGCCGGCGTCGATCGTGCGGGCGCTGGGCATCGTCAAGCGGGCCGCCGCCGAAGCCAATATGGAGCTGAAGCGACTCGATCCGGCGATCGGCAAGGCCATCATCGAAGCCTCCCAGGAGGTCATCGACGGCAAGCTCAACGAGCATTTTCCGCTGGTCGTCTGGCAGACCGGCTCGGGCACCCAGTCCAACATGAACGCCAATGAGGTGATCTCCAACCGGGCGATCGAGCTTTTGGGCGGCATCATGGGCTCGAAGAAGCCGGTGCACCCAAACGACCACGTCAATATGAGCCAGTCGTCGAACGACACCTATCCGACGGCCATGCACATCGCCTGCGCCGAGCGCATCATCCACGACCTGCTGCCGGCGCTGAGACATTTGCATGCGGCACTCGAGGCCAAGACCAGGGCTTTCGCCCACATCGTCAAGATCGGCCGCACCCACACCCAGGACGCGACGCCGCTGACGCTCGGCCAGGAGTTCTCCGGCTATGCGGCGCAGGTCGCCTCGTCGATCAAGCGCATCGAGATGACCCTGCCAGGTCTGCAGGAATTGGCACAGGGCGGCACCGCGGTCGGCACCGGCCTCAACGCGCCGGTCGGTTTTGCCGAAAAGGTGGCGGCACGTATCGCCGCGATCACCGGCATCGATTTCGTCACGGCGCCGAACAAGTTCGAGGCGCTGGCCGCCCATGATTCCATGGTCTTCTCGCACGGCGCCATCAATGCCTGCGCGGCAGCGCTGTTCAAGATCGCCAACGATATCCGCCTGCTTGGCTCCGGCCCGCGTTCGGGCCTCGGCGAATTGTCGCTGCCGGAAAACGAACCGGGCTCTTCGATCATGCCGGGCAAGGTCAATCCGACACAATGCGAGGCGATGACACAGGTTTGCGTGCAGGTGTTCGGCAACAATGCGGCGATCAGCTTCGCCGGCAGCCAAGGCCATTTCGAGCTCAACGTCTACAATCCGCTGATGGCCTATTGTTTCCTGCAATCGGTACAGCTGCTGGCCGACGCTTCGGTGTCGTTTACCGACAATTGCGTCGTCGGCATCGAGGCCCGCGAAGACAACATCAAGGCAGCGCTCGACCGTTCGCTGATGCTGGTGACGGCGCTGGCGCCGACGATCGGCTACGACAACGCCGCCAAGATCGCCAAGGCGGCGCACAAGAACGGCACGACGCTGCGCGAGGAAGCGCTGGCGACCGGGCTGGTCAGCGAAGCCGATTATGAGCGGCTGGTACGGCCGGAGGACATGACGCACCCGGGGTAAGTTGATCGCGAAAACGTTACCTCGGTGAACAATCCGTAACCAATCTGACGTCTTTGGTGAACAGTCGGCATGCGCTAACTGGACGGCTATCCCAAGTCGTTTGGCCAAACCCTTCTGGAGAGTTACGCATGTCCACCAACACGTCCACCAACACTTCGTTTGCCGGGTCCGGCACCGCCTCCGGCGCCTCGGGCACGATCCTGCTCGGCCGCATCCTGCTTTCGGTCATCTTCCTGCTTTCCGGCTTCGGCAAGCTGACGGCGATTGCCGGTACGGCCGGCTATTTCGGCAGCCTTGGCCTGCCGCTGCCGATGGTGACCGCCATTGTCGTTGGCCTCATCGAACTGCTTGGCGGCCTCGCCATCCTCGTCGGCTTCCAGACCCGGATCGTCGGCTGGGTGATGGCGATCTTCACCGTCGCCACCGCGCTGGTCGCCCACACCGGCTGGGCCGATCAGATGCAGATGATCAATTTCATGAAGAACCTCGGCATTGCCGGCGGCTTCCTCGTGCTCGCCTCCTCGGGTGCCGGCGCGTATTCGATCGACGCCAAGCGCGGCTGAAGCGGCCCAGCATTGCCTAGACAAAAGGGGCGCGGAATTTTCCGTGCCCCTTTTTCGTTGTCGGAATGCGTCGGTCGATCTGCTGGCCGGAACTCTGCTAAGATCGGGCGCTGGGCCAAAACGGCCGCTGATAACGGAGGTGAATCATGCCCCGCAATGCGCTGCTCTTGCTGTCCCGGCTGCTGCTCGCCGCACTGTTCGTGCCGTCCGGCTTCCATGCGCTTGCCGACATCGCCGGCACATCTAGCTATTTCGCCGGCCTCGGACTGCCGCTGCCAACACTCGCTGCCTGGGGCACGGGGCTGTTCGAGCTGATCGCCGGGCTGCTCATCCTCGTCGGCTTCAAGACGCCGATCGTGGCGTTGCTGCTCGCTGCGTTCTGCATCGCGGCGGGCTTCATCGGCCACTATGGCCAGGGCGGCGACGATCCGACGCTGACCTTCATGCATTCACAGATGCTGATGAAGGACATCGCCACTGCAGGCGGTTTTCTGGCGCTGGCAATGGCTGGCGCAGGTGCATGGTCGGCCGACGGCCGGATGGCTGCAGGGACTGGCTAAGCTGCCGCCCGGCTCGGCTCATTTGCTGTCGAGAAAGACGAACTCCGCAAGCCTGGTTATGTTTATGGGCTGAGAGAGAAAGGCGCCATGCCCCATTCGACCGACGCTGATGGTCAGGCAAACCTGTCTGCTTTCCACCGCGATCGGCAGCCATTCATATCCATATTGATCTGCGCCCTTGGGGGAGTAGCTCCGAAGATTGCTGTCAATCGCGACATACAGGTAGTTGCGCAATTGGATCAGGCTTGCCCTCTTAACGTATGGCAACAGGTCGGATCGGCCCACGATAGGCTCAAGAAAGTTGCCGAGGGGCTGATGAACGGACACGGTTCGATCGACAGCGCCAGGACAGAGATTAACGTCCGCATAAAACGTGTTCATCGAAATCGATCTTTGAAATTTGATCATTTCGTCGCTTATTCTAAATACAAAATAGTTTATCTTTTGCCCGCTTTTAGGTTTTAGAAAACCTGTGAGCAAATTGAACGGTGTTTTTCCGTCTGCGGCTTTTGGATAACTCTTCTCAAACTCAAACGCGCCTTTTGCAGCAACGGAAACCTTGGAAACCGTCTGAGCTCTGGCCGCGTCGAAAATCAACAATGGCAGGATGGAAAGCAGCAGCAGCAGGACTTGACTGGATTTCACGATCTTCTCCCAAGCGTGGATCTCGCAGCGAATTGCCACATGCAATTGGCGTCGTGCCTGAAACTACTTCACTGAAATACTGGAGCCACCCTCGACCGCCAGCACCAGCCGACGATTGGTGACCCTTGCCAGCTGTGCCAGCCGGCCGGCGGGCCGCTCGCCGTAAAGATCGGCCAGCGCTGCCGGCAGCACCAGCGCCAGCACGCCATTGCCGCGGTTTTCCCATTTCAGCCGTGGCATGACGCCCGGCATTGCCGCGGTCAGCAAATAGACGACGCGCAGCAGCGCGGCCAGCACACGGGCGCGCTCGAGATAGCGCGGTGTCGCCAGTCCGCGGATTTCCGGAGCGGCTTCATTGAATACGCCCTCGTGGCGAAACAGGCTGACAAGCGCCAGGAAGGCGCGGCCGGGATGGTCGACGCCAATGAACGAGGCGTGGGCGATGATGTTGAGCGATTGCTTGCCGCGATATTCGGGATGGGCACGCCAGCCGATATCGGCGAGCAGGCAGGCGGCGTGGCGGTAGCGCGCCTCGTCCCTGGTTTCGTCGATGCCGAAGGCAGCGAAGGCCTTGCCGGTCCACTCGACAAGCTCATGCGCGTGGTCGACCGAGCGCGAGCGCAGGCGGGCAAGCTCTTCCGCCGCCGAGATCAGCGGATCGGCCTTCTGCTCGGCCTCGTCGAGCAGCGAGTAGAGAAAGCCCTCGCGCACGCCCAGCGCCGACACGATGATCTTCGACGGCTGCATCGCCGCCATGATCTCCTGCAGCACGATGGCGCCGTAGGGCAGCAGCGAGCGGCGGTTCTTCGAGACGCCCTCGATGCCCTTGACCTTATCGATCTCTGCTTTCGCGACCTGCCGGAGGAAGTTCGCGGCGCTTTCGATGCCGATCTCGTAATGGTGCATGACGCCGAGCGGGTAGTTGGTCATTTCCATGTGCAGACGGGCGAGGTTTCGCCAGGTGCCGCCGACCGTGTAGAAGGCCCTGCCCTGTCCGCCCTTCAGCAATTTCGCCCGCGCCAGTTGCTCGCGCGTGATCTTTGCCGCCTGGGTCAGCGAGTTCTTCGCCATGTCCTGCAGGCGCAAGCCGCCCAACGGCAGGGTGATGCCGTCACCGATCGCCTCGCCGTCGATATCGATCAGTTCGAGGCTGCCGCCGCCAAGATCGCCGGCGATGCCGTTGGCCGGGTGGAAACCGGAGATGACGCCGAGCGCCGAATAATGGGCTTCCTCGCGGCCGCTCAGCACCTGGATCTCGGTCTTGAGTACATCCTCGGCGCGGTGGATGAAGTCGGGGCCGTTGACCGCCTCACGGGCGGCGGCGGTCGCCAACACATACATGCGCTCGGCGCCGGCCTGGTCGGAGAGCGCGCGGAAACGGCGGAACTCTTCCATCGAGCGCGTCACCGCCTCGGGATCGAGCTTTCCGGTCGAAACGATGCCGCGGCCGAGGCCGGCGAGCATCTTTTCGTTGAACAGCAAGGTCGGCGAGCGCGCCAGCCCTTCATAGATGACAAGACGGATCGAGTTCGACCCGATATCGATGATGGACAGCGGTCGGCGGTCCTGAAGCCGGCCCTGGGACGCTGAAATCATCAGCCCGTCGCTGCGTTCTGTTTCTTGCGGCGCTTGAACTGCGCGATGCGCTTGGGCGCATGCGACTTCAACGCATCGCCCCGTCCGGACAGGCTCGGATTGGTCATGAAATATTCCTGCGCGTTGAACGGTTCCTCGCCCTCCTCCAGCACAACGCGCCGGGAGGTTCCGTCAGCCAATACGTCGAAACTTTGCTGGTTGTCCATGATGTTGCCGAGCATGATCTGGCCGAGCACCTGTTCATGCACAGTTGGATTGGTGATCGGCACCATGGTCTCGACCCGGCGGTCGAGATTGCGCGGCATCAAATCGGCCGAGGAGATGTAGACGATCGCCCCGTCCGAGGGCAGGCCGTGGCCGTTGCCGAAGCAATAGATGCGGCTGTGCTCGAGGAAGCGGCCGACGATCGACTTCACCCTTATGTTCTCCGACAGGCCCGGCACCTGCGGTCTCAGGCAGCAGATGCCGCGCACGACGAGATCGATCTCGACGCCGGCGCGGCTGGCATCGTAGAGCGCATCGATGATGATCGGATCGACCAGCGCATTCATCTTCATCCAGATGCGAGCCGGCCTGCCATCCAGCGCGTGGCCGATCTCGTCCGAAATATGCTTGAGGATGCGGTTGCGCAGCGTGAACGGCGATATGGCCAGCCGCATCTGCTCGGCCGGCTCGGCATAGCCGGTGATGAAATTGAACAATTGCGCGACATCGCGCGCGATCGTCGGATCGGTGGTGAAGAAGGACAGGTCGGTGTAGATGCGCGCGGTGACCGGGTGGTAATTGCCGGTGCCGAGATGCACGTAATTGCGTAGCCTGCCATCCTCGCGCCGCACCACCAGCGACATTTTCGCGTGGGTCTTCAGCTCGAGAAAGCCGAAGACGACCTGGACTCCGGCGCGCTCGAGGTCGCGCGCCCAGCGGATGTTGGCCTCCTCGTCGAAGCGCGCCTTGAGCTCGACCAGCGCCGTCACCGACTTGCCGGCCTCGGCGGCGTCGACCAAAGCCCGCACGATCGGGCTGTCGTTGGAGGTGCGGTAGAGCGTCTGCTTGATCGCCACCACTTCCTGATCGGCCATCGCCTGGCGCAGGAACTGCACCACCACGTCGAAGGATTCGTAGGGGTGGTGGACGATGATGTCCTTCTCGCGGATGGCGGCAAAGCAATCGCCACCATGCTCGCGGATGCGCTCCGGGAAGCGCGGATTGTAGGGCGTGAACTTCAGATCGTCGCGAGCGACGGCGACGATCTCCGAGATCTGGCTAAGCGCCAGCGGCCCGGTAAGCACGCTGATGCGGCTGGCCGAGACGCCAAGCTCGCCGGCGACGAAGTCGCGCAATTCGGACGGCATCAGCCTGTCGAACTCGATCCGGATGACCGAGCCGCGGCGGCGACGCTTCAGCGCCGTCTCGAACAGCCGCACCAGATCTTCGGATTCTTCCTCGACCTCGATATCGCTGTCGCGGATGATGCGGAACGTGCCGGAGCCCTTGACCTCATAGCCGGGGAACAGCTTGCCGATGTAGAGACTGACCGCCTCTTCGAGCGGAACGAAGCGGACGTGATGCTTGCGATCCGGCAAGCGGATGAAGCGCCTCAGCGCTACCGGCAGGCGCAAAAGCGCGCTCATTTCCTCGCCGTTCTTGCGGTGGCGCAATTGCAGCGCCATCGAGAAACCGAGATTGGGAATGAACGGAAACGGATGCGCTGGGTCGATCGACAGCGGCGTCAGGACCGGAAACACCTGCTCCTGGAAATGGTCCTCGAGCCAGGTCTTCTCGTCCTTGGTCAGCGCATCGCGGGTGATGCTCTCGATGCCTTCCTTGTTGAGCTGCAGCATCAGCGCCGAAAGGCTGTTCTGCTGGTCCTCCTGCAGGCGCTCGACCTCGCGCAGCAATTGTTCGAGCTGCTGCTCGGGGGTGCGCCCGTCCGGGCTCTTCAGCACGATACCCTCGCGCACCTGGCCGGCAAGACCGGCGACGCGGACCATGAAGAACTCGTCGAGATTGGCCGCCGATATCGACAGGAAGCGAACGCGCTCGAGCAGCGGATGATTGGCGTTCAGCGATTCCTCGAGCACGCGCCGGTTGAATTGCAGCCAGGAAAACTCGCGGTTGACGAAGCGGTCAGGATTGCCGCCTTCGCGGCTCGCAGCCTCGATGGTGATGAATTCGCTTTGCACCGGCTTCAGTTCGTTCATGGTTCCTGCTCTTCCTACACCAGCCGTCGGCGCCAGCCTTAACCGGCTTAACTTATCCTCTGACAGGCTTTTGCGACAGTTTCATTTCATCGATCTTGCAAAGAGACGGGTTATGATCCAGATCCAATCGACAAGATCAGGAGACGACGATGGCAGGCGGTTCCATTCCCCATTTCCAGAACGATGCGGGCTATCCGGCAATCGACATCGGCGTCAAGGAATTCATGTGCACCGGCGCCAATCCGCCTTTCGACCATCCGCATGTATTTCTCGACATGGGCGACGACAATGAAAAGGTCTGCCCCTACTGCTCGACGCTCTATCGCTATTCGCCGAAGCTGAAGGCATTGGAAACGGTGCCGCCGGGCTGCCTTTATATCGACCAGGCCGCCTGATTCTTCCGCGACAAGCCTGATGCGAGAAACGCAGTCCCGGCATGTGGTCATCGCCGGGGCGGGCGTCGCCGGGCTGACCGCGGCACTGGCCTTCGCCGAGCGCGGCCATCGGATAAAACTGTTCGAACAGGCGCAGCACCTCGAGGCTGCCGGAGCCGGCATCCAGCTGTCGCCCAACGCGACACGCATTCTTCGACAACTCGGCGTACTCGATCGGCTGCTGCCGACGGCGGTGCGGCCGGAGGCGGTCGTGCTCAAGGATGCCGCCACGCTGGGCGAGCTGGCGCGCGTACCGCTTGGCCAGGCCGCCGAAACGCGCTGGGGAGCGCCCTATCTCGTTGCCCACCGCGGCGATCTGCAGTCAGCGCTGATGGCGCGGACAGCCGAGCGACCCGAGTTCGAGCTTGTCACCGGCGCGCGCGTCGGCAGCGTAGCATCCGGACCGAATGGCATCACCGCAACAGTCGAGATTGCCGGCACGACCATCGAAACCGAGGCATCGTTGCTGGTGGGAGCCGACGGCGTCTGGTCGTCGGTGCGAGAAAAGCTGGCCCGCACGGAGGCCGACTTTGTCAGAAGCCGATTCTCGGGCGAGCTTGCCTGGCGAGCCACGGTGGCCGCGGACAGCCTCGCCGGACAGGCCTTCGGCATGATCGGTGCGCCCGATTGCGTTACTGCATTCCTCTATCCCGACTTCCATATGGTCGCCTATCCGGTCAGCCGTGGCACTGCCTTTAATCTCGCCGCCTTCACCAGGGGTGAGCGAATCGCCGAGGGCTGGTCGGGGCATGCCGACCCCGCCAGCCTCGTCAGTGCCATGCGCGGTACCGCGCCGGCGCTGGTCCGTCTGGCGAGCGAGGCGGCGCCGTGGACGGCATGGCCGATCCACACCGTCGAGCAGCGGCGGTGGACGACACCGGAAGGCGTCGCGCTGATCGGCGATGCGGCGCATGCGATGACGCCCTTTGCCGCACAGGGCGCGGCGATGGCGATCGAGGACGCGGCGACGCTTGCCGGCTTCGTTGCCACCTCGCCTGCCGATCTCAGCGGCGCGCTTGCCGCTTGGGAACAGGCGCGGCGGCCGCGCGTCGCCCAGGTCGCCCGCCGCGGCGCGGTCAACCGCCTCGCCTGGCACGCGGCCGGGCCGGTGGCGATGGCCCGCAACCTGTTCCTGGCGATGCGCTCACCCGAAAAGCTCGCCGCCGATCTTGATTGGCTTTATGGCTAGCGGGCGCGCGAGTCTGGGGATCGGCGATAAAAAGCTCGATAGGCCGGCGGGACAGCGCCCCCCTCTGTCCTGCCGGACATCTCCCCCACAAGGAGGGAGATTGGCAGTTTCGGCGCCTTGCTAGGTCCTGCAAGGTTAGAGATTGGCGAAAGGAGGGCTCGAAGGATCGCGGCGTTGATCAGCCGGAACCCTCTTCAATTGTGAAGCCGCATCGACAGGCCGAGCGAGGCTGGCAGCGGGTTCCACCAGCCGGTGCGCAGCCCGGCCGTGCGCAGTGCCGCCGCCGTCCAGGTGTTGCAGCCGATCAGCGCGTTGAAATGGCCATTGGCTTCGAAGAAACGATCGAAGCGGGAATAGGCCGCATTCTCGATCGGAATGGCCCCGTTCGGCCCCCGCTGGAAGCTTGCCGCAATGTAATCGAGCAGCGCTGCAAAGCGTTCGTCGCCGATGTCGAAGCCGGCGACGTCGGGATGCGGCTCGGCGATGTCGCCGGAAATGTCGACATGCATCACCGAGGCATCGACGGTCAGCGCCTTCATCACCGGCATCGGCTTCAGCTCCGACCAGGTCGGCGTCTCCAGATAGAAGGCGCGGCCGCCCCAGCCGAAGACGATGTAGCGGACCTCCGCCATGTCGGCAGGAATGCCGGCATCGACCAGGAAATGGAAGCGCCGGCGCATATCGTCGTCGACCGGAATGGCGATGTCGGTGTGGATCGGATTTTGCAGCACCAAGATGCGGTGGCTTGCGCCGATCGGATCGGCAACTGCCGCCGGCCAGAGCGGGCGCGGCAGCAGCGTGCCCAGCGCTGCGGCAAGCACTGTTGCAACGACCAGCAGGCCAAGAAAACGGGCAAGCTTCTTCATGGGAAAGGCTTAGAGCAAGCCATGCTCAAGGTGAAGCGTCTCTGGAGTTGCACGGCTGACAAAGCGCTTGACGCGTATCCTCCCCGGGAGGATATGCTCAAGCATGTCAGATCACCTCCACGCCTCGCATCCTTCCATCATAAAGCGCCTGAAGCGCGCGCAAGGTCACCTTGCGGCTGTGCTGGCCATGATCGAGGCGCATCGCCCTTGCGTTGATCTGGCGCAGCAGCTTCATGCCGTCGAAAGGGCCATCAGCAGCGCCAAGCGCGAGCTGATCAACGATCACATCGAGCATTGCCTCACGGACAGCGTGGAAACCGGCGGCAACTCGCTGGCGGAACTCAAGCAGCTGGCGAAGTATCTATGAATGCCATCGTAGCCCGCATTCTGGACTGGCTCGGGTTCGGCTCGCACGCCGCACATCATCACGGCGATCACGGTTCGCACGGTCACACCCACGGCGTCATCGATGCGACAATTGCTACCACCGACCGGGGCATCTGGGCAATCAAATGGTCGTTCGTAATCCTGGCCATCACCGCGGCGTTGCAGATGGTCGTGGTTGTGCTGTCGGGGAGCGTGGCATTGCTGGCCGACACGATCCATAACATCGGCGATGCGACAACGGCGATCCCGCTATGGATTGCGTTCGTGCTGGCGCGGCGCAAGCCGTCGCGGACCTTTACCTATGGCTTGGGCCGGGTCGAGGATCTGGCCGGCATCATCATCGTGCTCATCATCCTGTTCAGCGCTGTTGTCGCCGCCTACCAAGCCATCGACAGGCTGATCAATCCACAAGTAGTGACACACCTCGGCTGGCTGACGGCGGCGGGCATTGTCGGCTTCCTCGGCAACGAGGCGGTTGCCGTGTTCCGTATCCGCGTCGGCCGCGAAATCAACAGCGCGGCACTCATTGCCGACGGCTACCACGCCCGCACCGACGGACTTACCAGCCTTGCCGTGGTCATCGGAGCCATCGGCGTCTGGCTCGGCTTTTCCTTGGCCGACCCGATCGTCGGCCTGCTGATCACGATTGCGATCTTCGGTATCGTGTGGCAATCGGCCCGTTCGGTGCTGACCCGCATGCTGGACGGAATCGAACCCGGTGTGATGGATGAAATCCGACATGCCGCCGAGCATGTTGCGGGCGCGCATATTGTCGATGCTAAGGCGCGCTGGGTCGGTCATAGATTGCACGCCGACATCGCAATTGCCGCGGACGAAACCTTACCGCTGTCGGCGGCGAACAAGATCGCGGCAGCGCTGAAAGACGAACTGTCCCAGCATATGCCAGCCCTGGCTGAGGCGAATGTCCGGTTTTCAACGGAACGTGGAGAGAACGACCATCCGCACCCTCACGAGCACACGCATGACCACGGCCACATGCACTGACGCTCGCCGATTTTCTGCTAGTCTCGTCCGATGTTCCAGACGCTCGTCGAATTTCAGCGCACGATCTATCTGACGCTCGGCGAGCAGATCAAGCTGCTTGCGGCCGGAGGCAATTGGCTGGCATTCATGGCCTTCCTGCCGATGGGCGTCGTGTTCGGGGCTGCCCATGCGCTGACGCCGGGTCATAGCAAGGCGGTCCTGGCGACCTATCTTGCCGGTTCGGATGCGAAGGTCTCGCGCGGCCTGCTCGTGTCTATCACGCTATCGTTCACGCATGTGACGATTGCCGTTCTGATTGCGGCTCTCTCGCTGCCACTGGTCTCCATAGCATTGGGCAGCGTTGGCCGCGCTCCGCTCCTGGAGCATATCAGTCGTGGGCTGCTCGGCCTCATTGGCGTCTGGATGCTCTGGCGCGCTTTGAGCCACAGCCATCACCACAGGCACGAAGGCGAGGCTGTCGGCGTGATGGCAGGCCTGATCCCCTGCCCGCTGACGCTTTTCGCGATGACTTTCGCGATCTCCAGGGGTGTTCCGGCAGCGGGCGTCCTGTTTGCCATCACCATGATGGTCGGCGTGGCGCTGACGCTGTCCTGCGTCGCGGTATTGTCGATCGTGTTTCGGGAACGGCTTGTACAGTTTTTCGCGCGCCAGCCACGGCTGTTCGAAACCATCTCCCGGGCCATCGAGGGCGCTGCCGGTCTCGCCCTTGCCGGCGTCGCTGTCTGGCAGATCACATCAGCTTAAGAGAAAACATGGTTTCAGCCACTGCATGGCGTCCGGGCCGGTGCAGCAGTTGGAACGAGCCAAGCCGACGCCGGTCATGTCACATCGATCACGACCATCAGCCCGCCGCCGCCCTTCTCCTCGACATTGTTGTTCGTGGTGTGATGCGGGATGTGGCAATGGATCAGCCATTTGCCCGGACGCTGTGCCTTCCAGATCACGTCATAGCGCTGACCTGGCCCGACGTTGACTGTATCGGCAAGGAAACGACCCGAGGCAGGGATCGTCTCGCCGTCGCGGGCAACGACCTCGAACGGTCCGCCATGGATGTGCATCGGATGGATGAAGCCGTTGTTGGTGCCGATGAACCGCACCTTGAGCGTCTCGCCGACCTTCATCGGAATCGTCTCGGTCGAGGGATAGGCCTTGCCGTTGATGGTGAAGAAATTCGGCATGCCGCCGTCCATCGGCATCGACGGGTAGGTCAGCCCTTCCCGCACCAGCCATTCCTGAAGCTCGATGACGTAATCATGGTCGGCCGCGACCTCATCGGCGGGATTGGCGGGATCGATGATCAGCGCACCGTAGAGGCCGAGCGCCTGGGTCCGGTCCGGCTTGGCATGGGGGTGATAGAAATAGGTTCCGTGCTGGGTTGCGGTGAATTCGTATGAATAGGATTGGCCGGGCTCGATCGGCGCCTGCGTGATCTCGGCTGGCCCATCCATCTGGTTCGGCAGGATCAGGCCATGCCAATGCACCGTCGTTTCCTCAGGCAGGCCGTTGACGACGTTGATCCTGACCCGATCGCCCTGGCGAATGTGAATTCGCGGACCGGGAATCTGGCCATTATAGGCATAGGCGTCGACCGCAACGTCCGGCAGGATCTGCCAGCGGACCACCGAAGGCCTGAGCTCGAACACCTTGATGCCGTTCTCCATTCGAAAAGGCAGGTCCTGGTCACCCTTTGCCGTCAGATCATAAGAGGCGGCCACAAGGCGAGGATCGGTGGCGGCCATGTCGCGCATCGCGTCGGCCGGCGTGTCGCGGTCCATGATCATGCCTTGCGGCATGATCACCCCGCCGACGTCGCGCGCCGACAGCGTCAGGTTCAGCCAATTCGCCGGCGCGATCATGCCGATGGCGAGGGCCAGCAGGGAGACCATGCTGAGGGCGGCGACTTGCGGGGTCGTGGCATCCGTCTCCATGTGATGACCGGCGCCGCCTTTGCCTTTGTGGGAAGCCATATCGTGGTGCTGCCCGTGATGGCCGCTGGCGTCGGCCTGCTGCATTTGCATCTGCGCGTGTTGCCCTTGGTGGGGCTGCTCTCGACCGTCGGTGCCGGCCGCCTGTTGGCGCTGTGTCATCAGCCCATGTTTCAAGCCGCGGGCGACCAGCCAGACATTGGCCGGGTAGGCAAGCGCAAAGCCGGCGATGACGCCGATCGACATCACGCCCCAGAACAAAAGCTCCGTCGGTTCCATCGCGCGCATGTCGCGGCCCATCATCAGAAAACTCATGACCGGCGCCATGCCGGCCATCATGAAGTTCATGGAGATGAACTCGGGCAGAAAGCTCTTGCGCACATTCTCCCAATAGGTGCCGCCCATCATCGATTTCATGAACAGCGACTGGAAGATGAACAGGCCGAAGGCAAAGCCGGCGAGATATTCGACGATCAGGTCGATCCACATCGGCAGGCCGAGCGCCGCCGTGACGGCGGCGGCAAGAATGATGCCGGTGGCATCGCCGGCGACGCAGTGGATGGTGGAGCCGACGCCCTGCTTCCAGAGCGGCCGGGTAAAGAGTTCATGCTCGCCCGGCCGGGGCTCCTTGTCGGCTAGCACGTAGAGCAGCAAGCCGAGCGGACCCATATAGAGGGTAACCAGGATGAATCCCCATTTCATCACCACCGGCTCGGGATTGTTGCGATATTGATCGAAGCCGACATAAAGCGTCGAAGCCAGCGCCAGTGCGAACCAGACGACGAGAAAATAATCGATCGGTTGGATGAGCATCGGGATGAACCTTGACCTGCCGCCGCACGCGCCAACGCGGCTCGTTATACAACTCCCAATGGCAATGAACGCAGCCGGCGCGCTTATGATCCGTGCCGGCCTTAGCTACCAGGTTGCAAGGTGACCACTCGAGCGGCCTGAAGCACGCTTGCTATCTTCTCGCGCCGCGCACGGTCAGCGCTCGTCGAATACGCGTAAGGCCCTGAGCAACGCAGCGAGCCCGGTCCGCCGGTCTTGTTCCGAACCGGCGTACAGGATCAGTGCAGGATCTGCGACAGGAACAGTTTCGTGCGTTCGTGGCGCGGGTGGTCGAAGAACTCGGCCGGCGTGTTCTGCTCGACGATCTGGCCTTGGTCCATGAAGATCACCCGGTTGGCGACTTTGCGCGCAAAGCCCATTTCATGGGTGACGCAGAGCATGGTCATGCCTTCCTCGGCCAGCCCGACCATCGTCTCCAGCACTTCCTTGATCATTTCCGGGTCGAGCGCCGAGGTCGGCTCGTCGAACAGCATGATACGCGGGTTCATGCACAGCGAGCGGGCGATCGCCACGCGCTGTTGCTGGCCGCCGGAAAGCTGGCCGGGATATTTGTTGGCCTGTTCCGGGATCTTGACGCGCGTGAGGAAATGCATGGCGATTTCCTCGGCCTGCTTCCGCGGCATCTTGCGCACCCAGATCGGCGCCAGCGTGCAATTCTCGAGGATGGTCAGATGCGGAAACAGGTTGAAGTGCTGGAACACCATGCCGACTTCGCGGCGCACCTCGTCGATCTTCTTCAGATCGTTGGTCAGTTCCTTGCCGTCGACTATGATCTTGCCCTTCTGGTGTTCCTCCAGCCGGTTGATGCAGCGGATCATCGTCGATTTGCCGGAGCCCGACGGGCCGCAGATGACGATCCGCTCGCCGCGCATCACCTTTAGATTGATGTCCTTCAGGACATGGAATTCGCCGTACCATTTGTGCATGGCGATGATGTCGATGGCGACATCGGTGGTGGAAATATGCATCTTGGCGGCATTGACCTTGATCTCTTCCGCGCTGACGGCGTTTTCTATGACCATGACAAGGTCCCCTTTTTAGCGTTTGTGGCCGGTGTCGAGACGGCGTTCCGTGTACATTGAATAGCGCGACATGCCGAAGCAGAACAGCCAGAAGATGAAGGCCGCGAACACCAGGCCGGACCTGGCCGTCTGCGGCGTTGCCCAGCTGGCGTCGGAGAAGTTCTGCTTGACGATGCCGAGGAGGTCGAACATCGAGATGACGATGACCAGGCTGGTGTCCTTGAACATGCCGATGAAGGTGTTGACGATGCCGGGAATGACCAGCTTCAGCGCCTGCGGCATGACGACCAGACCCATCTTCTGCCAGTAGCTGAGGCCGAGCGAATCGGCGCCCTCATACTGGCCTTTGGGGATCGCCTGCAGGCCGCCGCGCACCACTTCGGCCATGTAGGCGGCGGCAAACAGCGACACGCCGATCAGCGCGCGCAGGAACTTGTCGAAGCTGACGCCGGCCGGCAGGAACAGCGGTAGCATCACGCTGGCAAAGAACAGCACCGTAATCAGCGGGATGCCGCGTACCGTCTCGATGAAGATCACGCACAGCAGCTTGACGATCGGCATGTTCGAGCGCCGGCCGAGCGCCAGCACGATGCCGACCGGCAGCGACACAGCGATGCCCACGAAGGACAGGCTGAGTGTCACCAGCAGTCCACCCCAAAGCGGGGTTTCGACATAGGGCAGGCCGAACATGCCGCCGAGCAGCAGAACGAAGGCGACGACCGGCAGCGCAAAAAAGAGAAGAATGGCATTCAGCCCCTTGCGCGGTACGCGCGGAATGAGCAGCGGCACCAGCAGCGCCACGAACAGGATGGCGACCAGGATCGGGCGCCAACGCTCTTCCAGGGGATAGCGGCCGAACATGAACTGGCCGAACTTGGCGTTGACGAAGGCCCAGCAGGCGCCGGTCCAGCCGTCCGGCTGGATGCCGCCCTGCGCCACGGTGGCGCAGACCGTGCGGTCCGGTCCCGTCCACTGGGCGTTGATGAAAGCCCAATTGACGATCTGCGGCAGGATCATGGCAACCAGCACGATGCCGATGATGGTCAGGATGGTGTCGCCGGTCGACGCGATCAGATTCTTGCGGACCCAGGCGCCGAGGCCGCGCTCGCTCGACGGCGCCGCCTGCGCCAGCGCCATCTCCGTCCGCACCCAGGACATATCGTGCTCTTGCATGGCCTTATCTCTCCACCAGCGCCATCCTGGCGTTCACCACGTTCATGACCGCCGACGTGATCAGGCTGAGCGCCAGGTACACCGCCATCATGATCACCACGCCTTCGACTGCCTGCCCGGTCTGGTTCAAGACCGTGCCAGCCGTCGCCGTCAGGTCCGGATAGCCGATGGCGATGGCGAGCGAGGAATTCTTGGTCAGGTTGAGGTACTGGCTGGTCAGCGGCGGAATAACGATGCGCATCGCCTGCGGCACGACGACAAGTCTGAGGATCGATCCCGAACGCAGCCCGAGTGCAGCGGCCGCCTCGGTCTGGCCTGCGCTGACGCCCCTGATGCCGGCGCGCACGATCTCGGCGATAAAGGCGGCCGTATAGCAGGACAACGCCAGATAGAGTGACAGGAACTCGGGCCTGACCTGAAAGCCACCGACGAGATTGAAGGTCGACTGCTTTGGAAATTCAAAGCTCAGCGGAAAGCCGCTCAGCGCGTAGGCCAGCAGCGGCAGGCCGACGATCAACGCTATGGATGTCCAGAACACCGGGAATGGCTGCCCCGTCGCCATCTGCCGCTGTCGCGCCTTGCGGGCGACGAACCAGGCCATGGCGATGCCGAGGAGCAGTGCGACCAGGATCAGCCAGGATCCCTCGCCCCACATAGCGCGGGGAAAATAGAAGCCGCGCTGGTTGAGAAAGGAGCCGAACGGCAAATTGATGCTGTCGCGCGGCGGCGGCAGCACGGCGAGCACGCCGGAATACCAGAAGAAGATGACCAGCAGCGGTGGGATGTTGCGGAACACCTCGACATAAACGGTGCAGATCTTCCTGATCAGCCAGTTATGCGACAGCCGGCCTATGCCGACGATGAAACCGATGATGGTGGCGGTGATGATGCCGACGACAGCAACGATCACGGTGTTGATAAAGCCAACCAGGATGGCACGGAAATAGGTCGAATCCGATGAATAAGCGATGGCGCTTTCGCTGATGTCGAAGCCGGCGCGGCCCTTGAGAAAGCCGAAGCCGGAAGCGATGTGCAGCCGCGTCAAATTGGCGATGACGTTGTGGGTGACCCACCAGACACCCGCTACCAGCAGGACGAGGACCAGTGCTTGAAAGAATATGCCGCGGACGCGAGGATCATTGATGAAGGAACCGCGGCTTGGCTCCTCGCGAAGAATTTCCTGCGATGCCATTAAACCACCACCCTTCTGGCGACCATCCCCTGGAAAGAGAAACCGGAAGGCAGGAAGCTGCCTTCCGGATCACATTTCGATCAGCGGATCGGCGGAGCGTATTGCAGGCCACCCTTGGTCCACAACGCGTTGATGCCGCGCGCGATCTTCAGCGGGCTGCCCGAACCGACATTGCGTTCGAACATTTCGCCGTAGTTGCCAACTGCTTTGACGATGTTGACGACCCAGTCGTTGGAGACGCCGAGATCGGTGCCGATCTTGGTGTCGGCTTCCTGGCCGAGCACGCGCTTGATCTCAGGATTGTCCGAGTTCTTCATCTCGTCGACATTAGCCTGGGTGATGCCCAGTTCCTCGGCCTGCAACAGCGCAAAGTAGGTCCACTTGACGATGTGGTACCACTGGTCGTCACCCTGGCGCACGGCCGGGCCGAGCGGTTCCTTGGAGATGATCTCGGGCAGCACGACATGGTCGGCCGGCGCGCTGAGCGTCAGGCGGATGCCGTAGAGACCCGACTGGTCGGTGGTGTAGACGTCGCAGCGGCCGGCGTCATAGGCGGCGTTGACCTCATCCAGCTTTTCGAAGACGACGGGGTTGTATTCCATCTTGTTCGCCTTGAAGTAGTCGGCGAGATTGAGCTCGGTCGTGGTGCCGCTCTGCACGCAGACCGCCGCGCCCGAAAGCTGCAGCGCCGAATTGACGCCCGGCAGTTTCTTGGCGTTGATCATGAAGCCCTGACCGTCATAATAGGTGACGCCGACGAAGTTCAGGCCAAGTGCCGTATCGCGGTTGATGGTCCAGGTGGTGTTGCGCGACAGGATGTCGACCTCGCCCGACTGCAGCGCGGTGAACCGCTCCTTGGCGCTGAGCGGCGTGAATTTGACTTTGGTGCCATCGCCGAAGACGGCGGCCGCCACGGCGCGGCAGAAATCCACATCGATGCCTTTCCATTCACCCTTGTCGTCCGGCGCCGCGAAGCCAGCAAGACCTGTGTTGGTGCCGCACTGGATGAAGCCTTTCGCCTTGACGTCGTCGAGCGTGCTCGCGGATGCGGCCGAAGCCGCGAATCCAAACGCGGCGGCGCCCAAAACGCCGATTGCAATGTGTTTCATGACCCACAGACCCTTTTCTGTTTTTTCCAGGCGAACCTGACTTTTTCCCGTGTGAACGCAGCTTCGTATCCCGGCCCATTACCGGAATCCCGCATCGTAACCGACGCGCTGTCTCCCATTCACGAACAACATCGAAGGCGATTATTCCTGTGAGGTCAAGGGAAATGACCAAATCCGAAAGACTTTGAAAACCAACTGGCTGAAATGCCTGAATCGCAGACAAACGCGCCCGCAAATCGGTCAACGCGCCGATAAAGCCGGCAAAATCCGATCGCGCCTTCCCGACCGCGACTTCCCGACCGCGCCGGGCGCCCTGCGGATCTACGGCGCATTGCTGAATTGGCATATTCAAGACCTTTGCCTGGCGAGTGCGGTGCGGTTGCGCGGCCAATGCCGCCGCACTATGGCTAACGACCTACTCACGGGACGAAATGCAATGGCAAAAGACGGCAGCGAGATGGGCATCAACACGCGGCTCGCCCATTCCGGCAACAACCCGCATGACTATTTCGGCTTCGTCAACCCGCCGGTGGTGCATGCCTCGACCGTGCTTTATCCCAACGCGGCGGCGATGGCTTCACGCAGCCAGAAATACACCTACGGAACGCGGGGCACGCCGACCACCGATGCGCTGAACAGCGCGATCGATGCGCTGGAAGGCTCTGCGGGCACGGTCGCGGTTCCATCGGGCCTGGCGGCGGTGACGCTGCCGCTGCTCGCCTTCCTGTCGGCCGGCGATCATCTGCTGATCGTCGATTCCGTCTATCACCCGACCCGCAATTTCGCCGACACGATGCTGAAGCGGCTGGGCATCGAGGTCGAGTATTACGAACCGCGCATCGGCGCCGGCATCGCGGCGCTGATCAAGCCCAACACCAGGGTGGTGTTCACCGAATCGCCGGCCTCCAACACTTTCGAGGTGCAGGACATACCGGCCATCGCCAAGGCAGCGCATGCCGCCGGCGCCATCGTCATGATGGACAACACATGGGCGACGCCGCTCTACTTCCGCCCGCTCGACCATGGCGTCGACATCTCGATCCATGCGGCGACGAAATACCCGGCCGGCCATTCCGACGTGCTGCTCGGCACGGTCTCGGCCAACGCAGCCTGCTGGAAGCAGCTTTGCGAGACGTTCAACACGATGGGATGCTGCGCCGGGCCGGATGACGTCTACCAGGTGCTGCGCGGCCTGCGCACAATGGGCGTGCGGCTGGAGCACCATCAAAAGAGCGCGCTTGCCCTCGCCGGCTGGCTGGAGGGCCAGCCGGGCGTGGCGCAGGTGCTGCATCCGGGGCTGCCCAGCCATCCCGACCACGTTTTGTGGAAGCGCGATTTTTGCGGATCGAGCGGCATCTTCTCTATCGTCCTTGCAGGCGGCGGACAGAAGCAGCAGCACGCCTTCCTCGACGCGTTGAAGTTTTTTGGCCTCGGCTATTCCTGGGGCGGCTATGAGAGCCTTGCCGTGCCGGTATTCCTGGGCGACCGTACCGTCGCCAAGGGCCCGTATGACGGACCGCTGGTGCGCCTGCAGATCGGGCTCGAGGATGTCGAGGATTTGAAGGCCGACCTGGCGCGCGGGCTGGCGGCGGCCGCAGAGGCCTGAGCCAGCACCTTGCCAGACTGAGTCAGGAATCGGCGTAACAGCCTGGAAACACTGCGATCCTGAGCGGTGTCATGGCGACCGATCAGCCGATGAAGCGGCGTCTACAAAATAGAGACGCCGGCGTGGCGGAAGCGATAGAATAGCTTCTGCCGGCGCTTGATGCGGATCGAGGCTGGCCGGCGGATCGGTCGGGAACCTTTTGTCGGCCGATGCATCCAATATCCCGATGAGAAGCCTATCAGGAGATCGCCAATGCCGGCTGTGTTGACGGCAACGTCCGCCGCTTCCGGCGACATGCAGCTTGTCGGCCGCGCGCTGGCACGCGATGGCGATGCATTCCGCACCATCATCAAGACGCACAACCAGAGGCTCTACCGCATCGCCCGCGGCGTTGTGCGCAACGACAGCGAGGCCGAGGACATCGTCCAGGAGGCCTATGTCAGGGCGTTTGCCCACCTCGAGGCCTTTCGTGGCGATGCCTCGCTCGCCACGTGGCTGTCGCGTATCGTCATCAACGAAGCGCTCGGCCGCTTGCGCAAAAGGCGGCGAATGGTGGCGATACCTGAAAATCCGCAAGCCGAAATCATCCGGTTTCCCCTCAACCCGAGCGACGATCCGGAGCGGACGATGGCGCAACGGCAGATCCTTGAGCTTGTCGAACGGGCAACCGACAGTCTTCCCGATGTCTACCGGCTGGTGTTCGTGGCGCGAGTCATCGAGGGGCTGAGCATCGAGGAGACCGGCGAACTGCTTGGCGTGCGACCAGAAACCATCAAGACCCGGCTGCACCGCGCTCGTGCGCTGGTGCGCAAGGCGCTGGACGACCAGATCGGCCCGGTGCTGCTCGACGCGTTTCCGTTCGCGGGCCGGCGCTGTGAACGGCTGACCAATGCCGTGATGCAGCGGCTTGGTCTTTCCGGATAGGTCGCGTCGATTTTCGCGGGAACGTTTTCCGGCGACCTGCATCCAATGAGCATCACTGAAAACGAAGCCCGATGCAGCTCGGCGTCGGGGCGAAGGAGAGCATCATGTTTATTCGATCGACCACGGCACTGGCCGCATTTTTCCTGCTTAGCGCAGCGCCCTTGTCGCAAGCTGCCGACAAGCCGACCGATCCGCAGATCGCACATATCGCCTACACAGCGGGCGTGCTTGACGTCGAGGCGGCCAAGCAGGCGCTGCAGAAATCGAAAAACAAAGAGGTCGTAGATTTCGCCAAGGACATGGTGCGGGATCACGAGGCCGTCAACAAACAGGCTCTCGACCTGGTCAAGAAGCTCAAGGTCACGCCTGAGGACAATCCGACCAGCAAAGCGCTGACCAAGGCGGCGGCCGAGGAACGTGCCAAGCTTGCCAAGCTCAAGGGCGCGGCGTTCGACAAGGCCTATGTCGCCAGCGAGGTGGCCTACCACAAGCAGGTCAATGGCGCGCTCGAAACTCTGCTGATCCCGTCGGCCGGCAATGCCGAGCTGAAGAGCCTGCTGGAAACCGGCCTGAAAATATTCCAGGGCCACGAACAGCACGCCGAACACGTCGCCGGTATGCTGAAGTGAGGATCGGGCCAATGGTGTCGAGGCGGCATCTGTGGGTTGCGCTGGCGCTGACCATCGGCGCCGCACCTGCCAAGGCCGAAACCATTGAGGTGACGATCGACAAGGTTGTGTTTTCGCCCGGAAACATCGAGGCGAAGGTCGGCGACACGATCAAGTGGGTGAACAAGGACGTGTTCGCCCACACGGCAACCGTCAACGGCGGCTGGGAAGTGATGATCCCGCCGAAGCAGGCAGCAAGCCTGATGGTGAAGAAGGCCGAATCGGTCGATTATTTCTGCCGCTTCCATCCCAATATGAAGGGCCATGTGACGGTGACATCGCCCTGACTGGCTAATGCCTGTCGCGCAAAAGTGTGCAGCGGTTTTGCGATAACGACATGCATAAAACAAGAGCCTAAAGCGCGTCGCATGAGGCCGGTCGAACGCGACGTGCTTTTAGGCCGCCAGCCATGCCGTCCCGACAAGAAGCGTGACCAGCGTCAATGGCAGGCCAACCTTGAAGAAGGCGATGAAGCCCAGCGGCTTGCCGGAGACCCGCGCGTGCTCGGCAACGATCAGATTGGCGACCGAGCCGAGCAGCGTGAAATTGCCGGCCAGGGTCGAGCTCATGGCGACGACCAGCCAGGCTCGCTCTGGATTCTCCAGGCCGGGTATGAACGGCCGCAGCGCCAGCACGGCCGGAACGTTGCTCATGATGTTGGACAGCACTGCGGTGAAGCCGGACAGCCGCCAGACATCATTCAGCCCAAGGTCCTTTGCCGAAGCGACGATGTCGGGCGTCAGCAATGTCTTTTCGGCACCGGCGACGACGATGAACAGCCCGGCGAACATGA
The DNA here is from genome assembly GCF_040320105.1 of Mesorhizobium sp. M0778. Taxonomy (NCBI): domain Bacteria; kingdom Pseudomonadati; phylum Pseudomonadota; class Alphaproteobacteria; order Hyphomicrobiales; family Phyllobacteriaceae; genus Mesorhizobium; species Mesorhizobium sp. M0778. The sequence goes on from NZ_JAMYPA010000017.1 coordinate 101,501, forward strand.
ACAGCAGCGGCCCGTCGATCTCGCGATAGATGCGCTCAGGCTTGATGGCGCGGGTCAGCAACAGAATCGCACCGCCAATCAGCGCCGCCTTGGCTACGGGAACGCCGGCAAAGAAAGCGACCGCCAAACCGATACAGACGACCACCGCCTTGAGCACCTGCCCCGGCAGCATGCGGCCGCGATAGACTTCGGGGCTGAGCTCGGCCTTGCGCGAAAATTCGGCGCGGTAGACGATGCGGATGATGACGATGACGGCGAAGAGGCCGAACGCCGCGACCGGTGCAAGTGCCGCCGAGAAGGCCGGATAGGAAATCCCCGACAGGGCGCCGATGACCATGTTCTGCGGATTGCCGGTGATGGTGGCGACACTGCCGCAATTCGAGGCCGTGGCGGTGGCGATCAGATAGGGAACCGGGTTGCGGTTGATGACGCGGGTGACATGGACGACGATCGGCGCCATGACCAGGCAGATGGCGTCGTTGACCAGGAATGCCGACAGGACGCCGGTCAACAGCGTCACCATCACCAGCAGCATGAATGGCGCATGCGCATGCTCAATGGCGAACCCGCCGAGCGCGCGAAAAGCGCCGGACACTTTCAGATGCGCCACGACGATCATCATGCCGAGCAAAAGCGTGATGGTGTCGAAGCTGATGGCGCGGTAGGCGTCCTCCATGCTGAGCGCGCCGATGGCGATCATCGCCGCACCGCCGAGCAGCGCGATGCCTGCCCGGTCGAGGCGTAGCCCTGGTATCGTGCCGATGGCGACGCCGGCATAGGTCAGGACCAGGATCAGCAATGCCGCCGCGCCCATCGCTGTCATGTGTTGGAAATCCTGTTCGCGACTGGCGAGTGAACCTGTCCGGAATGGACGCTGAAATATTGGCGATCCCGACAGGATTCGAACCTGTGACCATCGGCTTAGAAGGCCGGTGCTCTATCCAGCTGAGCTACGGGACCGCTGGCCGGCCGCATGACCGGCTGATTGTTGGCGCCGGCAGGGCCGGTATGAGATCAATGCGTCCAGGGCGTCCTGCGGTCATAGCGGAAATTCTCCGCATAGGAAATCTGGCGGCGTTTGATTTCCTTCGGCTCCTCGACGCGGAAAGACAGCCCTTCCTTCTCGGCATAGGCGACCGCCTCTTCCCTGGTGTCAAAGGTCAGCCTGATCTGGCTTCGCATGTCGCCGGACGTGGTGTAGCCCATCAGCGGATCGATCTTCTTGCGCTGCTCCGGATCGAATTCCAGCACCCAATAGCCGGTCTTGGCCTTGCCGGACTGCATCGCGGTTTTGGCTGGGCTGAAAATGCGGGCTGACATGACCACCTCATTGCTGGTTGCAAGCACACGACCTCGAAACCAGATTACTATTCTCTGGCCATGCACTAGCCCGTCATTACTGCGCAATGGCGCCGGCAGCAAGGCCGATGGCTTTTTACGCTTGCTTTGGCGGGCCGAAATCAATAGGCAACAGACCGTTCGGAGTGTAGCGCAGCCTGGTAGCGCATCTGGTTTGGGACCAGAGGGTCGGGAGTTCGAATCTCTCCACTCCGACCATTCATCAAGCAAATCTCGTCGGCAGCGCAAGCTGATCACGCTCGAGCGTGATCCGTCGCCGTATCATGCTCAGGCAACGGACGGACAGCACGAGCCTGCGCTGCCCGTCCGATATGGAAGATGTCAGCCCTGGATGAAGGCCAGCAGATCCGGATTGATGATCTCCGGATGGGTGGTGCACATGCCGTGCGGCAGGCCCTTGTAGATCTTGAGCGTGCCGTGCTTCACCAGCTTGGCCGCAAGCAGCGCGGAATCGGCGATCGGCACGATCTGGTCGTCGTCGCCATGCATGATCAGGACGGGAACCTCGATCTTTTTGAGATCGTCGGTGAAATCGGTCTCCGAGAATGCCTTGATGCAGTCGTAATGGGCCTTGGCTCCGCCCATCATGCCCTGGCGCCACCAATTGTCGACGGCGCCTTGCGAGATCTTGGCGCCGTCGCGGTTGAAGCCATAGAACGGGCCGGCCGGCACATCCCTGTAGAACTGGGCGCGATTAGCGGCCAGAGCCGCGCGAAAGCCGTCGAAGACTTCGATCGGCAAGCCGCCGGGGTTGCTGTCGGTCTTGACCATAATCGGCGGCACGGCGCCGATCAGCACCGCCTTGGCAACACGGCCTCCGCCGCCATAAAGCGCGACGTAACGCGCCACCTCGCCGCCACCGGTCGAGTGGCCGATGTGGATCGCATCCCTGAGATCGAGATGCGCCGCGAGCGCCGCAACATCGGCGGCGTAGGTGTCCATCTCATTGCCGGTCGCGGTCTGCGACGAGCGGCCGTGGCCGCGGCGGTCATGGGCGATGACGCGGTAGCCCTTTTCGACGAAGAACAGCATCTGGTTGTCCCAGTCGTCTGAGCTCAGCGGCCAGCCGTGATGGAACACGATCGGCTGGCCCTTGCCCCAATCCTTATAGAAAATCTCGGTGCCGTCATGGGTGGTGAATGTGCTCATCGTCCTACTCCTTGATGGAAAGCTGGGAGGTAACAGGGAAGCTTTTAGCCCCTTCAGCTGGACAAATTATAACAGTGCGGTCAGGGTGAGCATTGGCAAAACGGACATTCAACGTGGCAAAACTGACAAATGACGGCTGCGCGTGATCTGATCGAAATCGGCCTTGTCTTGTATCCCGGCGTGCAGGAAGCAGCCGTGCTCGGCCTGACCGATCTTTTCATGCTGGCAAACCGGCTGGCTGTCGAGCGGTCGCCGGAGGCGGCGAGGCTTCGCGTCAGCCATTGGCAATTGGACGCGGGCAATACCGTAATCCGCACCTTCGACAGCGACCCCGGCGCCGACAATGAACCGGCCATGGTCATCCTGCCGCCGACCCTGCTGCAGCCGATCCCTCGCGAGGCGGCCGCGCCCTATGCCGGCTGGCTCAGGGACCGTCATGCGGCAGGCGCGACGCTCGGTTCGGTCTGTGCCGGCGCCTTCGTGCTTGCCGAGACCGGCCTGTTGTCCGGTCGCGCCGCGACAACGCACTGGGCCTATCGCGACGCGCTGGCGCTACGCTTTCCAGACATCTTGCTCGACGCCGACAGGCTGGTCATCGACGATGGCGACATCATCACCGCGGGCGGCTACATGGCCTGGACCGACCTCGGCCTCAAGCTCGTGGACAGGGTGCTCGGGTCAACCGTCATGATGGACACGGCGCGTTTCATGCTGGTCGATCCGCCGGGCCGCGAGCAACGTTTTTACAGCCCGTTTGCGCCGCGATTGACCCATGACGACGAAGCGATCCTCAAGGTGCAGCATTGGCTGCAGGCGAACGGCGCGCGCGACGTGACGCTCGGCGCCATGGCCGAGCATGCGGGGCTGGAGGAGCGGACCTTTCTGCGACGCTTCCGAAACGCCACTGGCCTCAGGCCGACCGAATATTGTCAGCACCTGCGGGTCGGCAAGGCGCGCGAGATGCTGGAAACCACGATACGATCGATCGACCAGATCGCCTGGGAGGTCGGCTATGACGATCCCGGCTCCTTCCGCAAGGTATTCGCCAGGATAACCGGCCTGGTGCCCGGCGATTATCGCCGGCGCTTTGGCGTGGAATGAGCTGTGATTGCGGGTGGAGAGAGCTGAGGCCCGGCCGCCGCGCAATGGCGCTATCGATTCGATGCTGCCAAAGGCAAGCTCGCCGGGAAGAGAACCCCAACCACCCCATCTCCCGGCGAGCCTACTTACCTGATTGATACGCAATCAGGACCGGGATCAGCCGGCAAGCTCTTTGTTGCAAGACAGATGCCAGTCTTTCTTCTCGAAATGGGACACAGACGGGAATGAGCTCCCTGATGTTCACGCCGAGGCTTTTTGCCTGATGTGCCGGATCAGTCGAATTCCTGAAATCAGCAGCAATGCGCCTCCGACTTCCACGACCAGGATCACGGCCGAGCCCCAGGGAATAGCTGGCCAAAACTCCGAAAAGGCTTGCCTGAGCCAGGTGCTATGAGCAGGCTCCTCGCCGTAGGTCCTGAGCATCAAGTCCGCGTAATCGAAGATCTCTTGGACCACGATCGCCGACCAGAACAGCGATGAGACAAGCCATATCAGTGCGATTCGTCTGACGATCGGGCTCATTCCAATACCTACTGTCAAAAAGATCGACTTGATTAGCACACCCGCCAAACGAGATCATCCCGCTATATCTCGAACTCGCCCTGCCCTTCATCCATGGCGCTGACCGTCTCGGCTGCGAGCGCTCGCGTTATCGGCGTCTTGCGCTCGAGCGCGGTGCGGTCGAGCCGTTCGACCACCCGCATGGCGGTGGCCAGCGAGCGTTCGATGCGGCGCACCAGGTATTGCACGACATGCGGCTCGACCTCGACCTGGCGGTCGGCGAACAGTTTTGTGATGACGCCGGCCAGCAAGAGATCGTCGGGCTCGTGGATCTCGACGGTAGCCGCCGCCTTGAGCCGCGACGCCAGGTCGGGCAGCCTGACGCCCCAGGCGGAGGGAAAGCGGCGCGCCGTCAACAGTAAGGTCGAGCCGGCGCCGCGCACCGCATTGATCAGGTGGAACAGGCCGTGCTCGTCGACCGGGCCGGCGTCGACATCGTCGATCAGGGCCGGATGCGCGCCGAGATTTTCGATACAGTCGCCGATGCGGGCGGCCTCCACTTTCACCGCGTCGGCGCGGGTCCGCCAGATCGAGGCCAGATGGGTTTTTCCCGAGCCGGCCGGCCCAGCCAGCACGACAACCGGCGACGGCCAGTCCGGCCAGCGGTCGACAAGCGCCGCGGCCTGGCTGTTGGTGGCGGAGACGACGAGCTCGTCACGCGAATAGCCGGTGCCGTGGCCTAGATCGAGCGGCAATTGGCGCGGCGGATCGATCTTGTTGTCCGGCATCTGGCTCAACCGCGCGCGCCCCCGCGGCGCCGAACCGGCAGCGGCGGCACCGGCTCGTCGGCATGGCCCTTGTAGAGCGGCGATTCGAGATAGCGCGCGATGGCGAAACGCACCAGAACGGCAACGGCGGCGGAAGCCGGAACGGCGATCAGCAGGCCGACGAAGCCGAACAGCGCGCCGAAGGCAAACAGCGCAAACATCAGCCATACCGGATGCAGGCCGACGCTTTTGCCGACTAACCGCGGCTGCAGGATGTTGCCCTCGATGAACTGGCCGACGAAGAACACGCCTGCCACTGCCGCGATCATGGTCCAGTCCGGCCAGAACTGGACGAAGGCAACGCCGACAGCCAGCACCAGCCCGGTCAGCGAGCCGACATAGGGGATGAACGAGATCAGCCCGGCGAACAGGCCGATGAGGATGCCGAAATTCAGGCCCGTCAGCGTCAGGCCGGTGGCATACATGGCGCCGAGCACCAGGCAGAGCGTACCCTGGCCGCGCACGAAGCCGGCGGTCGCGGTGTTGATGTCCCTGGCGATCGCCCGGACCGTCTTGACATAGTCGCGCGGCACCCAGCCGTCGACGATTGCCACCATGCGGTCCCAGTCGAGCAGCATGTAGAAGGCGACGACCGGCGTCACCACGAACAGGCTGACAACCGAGACCAGCGCCACGCCGGAGCTCCAGATCGAGGTGAAGACCGTAGTCAGGAGACCGAAGCCGGAGGTCAGCAGCGAGTTCAGCCCTTCGCGCAGGCCATTGGCGTCGACGCCGAATTTCTCTTCCAGCCATTTCGGGTCGAAACTGGTGATCAGGCTCTGCAGCCGGGTCAGATAGTCCGGCAGCTTGCTGGCGAAATCAGCCATCTGCGAGGCGAGCACCGGAACCAGGATGACGACGGCCAGCACCAGGACGACGATAAAGGCGATGAGGATGACCACCGTCGCCATCAGCCTGGACAGGCCGAGACGCTCCAGCCGGTCGGCGACAGGGTCGAGGAAATAGGCGAGCACCATGCCGGCGACGAAGGGCAGAAGGATGCCGCTGAAGACATAGAGGAAGACGGCGAGGATGATGGCGCTGACCAGCCAGAAGCGGATCTGGCGGCGAAACGACGCCGATGCCGCAGCCTCCGCTGCCGCGGCTTCGGCCTCGGCGTCGATCGACCGTTCGTCGGGTCCCTGGTGTTCAGGTGCCCCGCGTTCAGGTGCCGGGTGTGGAGCCTTCGCCATAGCCGCTCATATGCCTCAGCCAAGCCACGAGATAGGCCGCGGCCGAAGCCACGGTCAAGACCCCGGACAGCAATATGAGGGCCGGCCTCAGCGGATCGAGACGGATGTCAAAGGCGAGTTCGCCCAACACCACTGCCGCCAGCACGATCTGGATCGCGGTGTTGGCCTTCGACACCAGGAGCGGCTTCATCTCAACCGGATGCGCCATGACGGTGGACAAAAGCACGGCGCAGACGATCAGCGCGTCGCGCGACACCATGGTGATGACCAGCCATAGCGGCAACTCGCCGCTGATGCCCATGACCACGAAGACGGAGACCAGCAGCAGCTTGTCGGCCATCGGGTCGAGATAGGCGCCGAGCCTGGAAAACTGATTGAAATGGCGGGCGATGAAGCCGTCGACGCCGTCGGAAATGCCGGCAATGAGGAAGCCGGCAAAGGCCCAGTCCCAGCGTTCCTGCAGCATGGCCAGCACCACGGCCGGCACCAGCACGAAGCGCATGATCGTGATCATGTTGGGGATGGTCAAACGCATTATCCCGTCGCTCTTGTTTGTCGATACATGATGGAGATGGATGGTCACGGCAAGTGAGAAGCGACAAAAGTTGGGCCGTGCACGGGTTTGTCGAGAGCGCACTGGCAGCGAAGCTGTTTGGAACAAGCGGCGCAGCGGCTGGACTCTTCGGCAACCATCAAGGCACCATGGCGCAACAAAGAGGGAGTGGAAGCTTGTCTTTGGCCATTGGCGAAGCGCGTAAGTATCTCGATACGTTCATGACGGGACATGGCTTTCGCCGCATCCGGAAAGGCGTCTTCGAAGTCGACCGGAGCCACGATATCAGCCTGATTCTCGAAGAGGCCTTTACTGCAAGCTCTGGCGATGTTCATGTGAACATGCTCGTTTACCTGGACTTTCTTACCGTCAGGCCGTTGCTTGAAAGGCTGTACGGCAAAAAATGGATCTGGCCCGGACTGTCGCAGTTTCATCCTGAAACGATATTTAACAATGAGCTGAAAGCTTATGCTCGTTACTTCAAGCACCTTGACCAGACGAGCATAGATAGGTTGCTGGGGAAATATGTCGAGCTGGCGCGACGGATCAGGGCTCAGAACCCGGACCTCGCCAGTTACGTCGCCGGACATAGCGAGTTGCTCGACAAACCTTACGAATTCACACAGCCCTTCGCGGTTCGGATCCTCGCGCTGATTGCCTGCGAAATCGAACTTGGGCACTACGAGCGGGTGAAGCAGGCTGTGCACTGGATTCGAACGAACAATAGCGGAATAGCGCTGAGCGGCTACGCCAAGGCACAACTCGACCGCGTCGACATGGTTCTGGCGGAACGAGAGGGACGTCCATAAGGGCGGCAGCTTGGGCGACTGTCCACTCTTTTGTCGAGCCAAGACAGTCTGATCCCGCCGTCATCCTTGCGAGGTGCGGCCGTTCATGCGAAGAGCCCGGGAAAGCAATAGCTTATTTTCCCTACTGCTGAATGACGATGGCGCAGAGAATCACAATCGCTTGGCGAGTAACGCTTTGCTATCTGGCCGGACTGACAGAAAGTCTGCTGGCTTTCGCATCTTTCGGAGCCCCGCACCGCAACATAGCGACGCAAGATCTTCTGTGGGCCTTCGCTCTTGAGCTGGCCGTGGGCGTGGTCGTCTCTTGGCCCCTCTGGCTGACGGCTGCGGTCGTGGCGTTTCTGTTCGCGAGGTCGGTCGTTGCAAATCCAGGTCTGTGGGCTGCCGCGGCGGCTTTGGTCGCCGCCGGCTTCTCGTATGGAATCCTGCCCTTCGACGGTGAAATCAGGTCTCTTGCCACCGTCGGTGGCCTCGCCGCAATTCTGGCGGGGATTTCTTTTTACTGTTGGAGTATATCGCACCCGGTTCCGCCGGTATCCAACTGAAAACACCATCATCGCGCGCTTGCCTTGCGGGGCAAAACCGTTCATGCGAAGAGCCCGCAAGCGAATGAAACCAGCGACAGGCAAGCGCAACAGATGAGCAGGCGCCGGAAATGAGCAAGCGCAAGAACGGGCTCACCTATGCCGAAGCGGGCGTCGACATCGATGCCGGCAATCTCATGGTCGAGAAGATCAAGCCGCTGGTGCGTGCGACCCGCCGGCCGGGCGCCGATGGCGAGATCGGCGGCTTCGGCGGCCTGTTCGACCTAAAGGCCGCCGGCTTCACCGATCCGGTGCTGGTCGCCGCCAATGACGGCGTCGGCACCAAGCTGAAGATCGCCATCGACGCCGGCAAGCACGATACGATCGGCATCGACCTCGTCGCCATGTGCGTCAACGACATCGTCGTGCAAGGCGCCGAGCCGCTGTTCTTCCTCGACTATTTCGCCACCGGCAAGCTCGATCCCGACCAGGGTGCTTCGATCGTCGGTGGTATCGCCGCCGGCTGCCGGCAGGCCGGCTGCGCGCTGATCGGTGGCGAGACGGCGGAAATGCCGGGCATGTATCACGACAAGGACTACGACCTTGCCGGCTTTGCAGTTGGTGCCGCCGAACGCGGCCAGCTGTTGCCGACCGACGACATCGTCGAGGGCGACGTGCTGCTCGGCCTTGCCTCGTCGGGCCTGCATTCGAACGGCTTTTCGCTGGTCCGCCGCATCGTCGCGATAAGCGGCCTTGGCTGGGGCGATCCGGCGCCGTTCAATGACGAGGCGACACTGGCCGAGGCGCTGCTCGAGCCGACGCGCATCTACGTCAAGTCGATCCTCAAGGCGATCCGCAACACGCATGGCATAAAGGCGCTGGCCCATATCACCGGCGGCGGCTTTCCCGAAAACATCCCGCGCGTTCTGCCCAAGGATTTTTCGGCCGAGCTCGATCTCGGCGCCATCGAGGTGCCACCGGTGTTTTCGTGGCTGGCCAAGACCGGCGGCGTCGCGCCGGAAGAGATGATGCGCACCTTCAATTGCGGCATCGGCATGATCCTGGTCGTCGCCTCCGGTCAGGCGGCGCAGGTCGCCGCCGTTCTGCAGGAGGCCGGCGAGACGGTGACGCCGATCGGCCAGATCGTGCCGCGCCGCGATGCCGGCGTCATCTATCGGGGCTCGATCGGCCTATGACCAGAAAACGCACCGTAGTGCTTATTTCGGGGCGCGGCTCCAACATGACGGCGCTGATCGCGGCCGCCGGCAGCCCGGCCTATCCGGCCGAGATCGTCGGCATCATCTCCGATCGCGCCAATGCCGCCGGCCTCGGCATCGCCGCGGCTCGCGGCATCGCCACCAAGGTGATTTCGCGCTCCGATTATGCCAGCAAGGAAGCGCATGACGGGGCGATCGATGCGGCCCTCTTGTCGTTCGGCGCCGAAATCGTCGCGCTGGCCGGCTATATGCGCATCCTCGGCGCGCGTTTCGTCGAGAAGTGGCAGGGCCGGATGGTCAATATCCACCCTGCCCTGCTGCCTGCCTTCAAGGGGCTGGATACGCACGCGCGAGCCATCCGCGCAGGCATGCGCATCCATGGCTGCACAGTGCATTTCGTCACGCTCGACATGGATGACGGGCCGATCATCGCCCAGGCCGCAGTGCCGGTGATGGTCGGCGACAATGAGGACACGCTGGCCGCGCGCGTGCTCAAGGCCGAGCACCAGCTCTATCCGCTGGCGCTGGGCCTGGTCGCCGAAGGCAAGGCGCGGATGGAAGGCGGCCGCACGGTGTTTTCGCGCTTCGCCGACGATGCCGACAATGCCACGTCGGTGGTGATCGCGCCCGACCCGCTGCGCGAAGAGACCGATCTCGAGCACCTGGCGCGGATAACGCCGTGAGGGTCCGTAGAAAAAGCCAATAAATCGTCGGGGTCGGCAGAAACAGACCAATGGACGTTTTCGACAGCGCGATCCGCACAAAAGGTGATCTCGCCGGCGTCTTCGAGTATGACGAGGCGGACGATCCGAACAGTGCCACGGCATATTTCTATCTTTGTCGAACCGAGGACGGGCGGGCCGATTCTGTCATCGAAGCAATTCACATTCGATCGGGCGATTGGGCTATCACTGAAGCAGACATTTCGGTCAGATGGGATAAAGATGAACGGCGCGTAGGCCTGTTCATCTTTGGTGTGCTTTGGGCGAGTTTTGATACCGCCATGGGCACAAAGCATGGCGGCGGATATGGGAAAGACTTTCAGCCGGACATCCCTTGGACTTGAATTGAAACCATGATGCAATTGCTGCTCCTGCGTCACGCTAAGTCGAGCTGGGACGATCCTGGCCTCATCGATTTCGACCGGCCGCTGTCCGGGCGCGGGCGGAAAGCAGCGCCGCTGGTCGGGCGCGAACTGACCCGGCGCGGCTGGCTGCCGGAGCTGGCGCTGGTGTCGCCGGCGCTGCGCACCCGCGACACATGGCGGCTGGTTTCGGCGGAATTGCCGGCGAAGGTGCAGGCCAAATTTGCCCAGGCGCTCTACGAGGCAGCGGCGGCGGACATCCTCGCCAAGGTGCGGCAAGTAAAGGCGGAGACCGGAACGCTGCTGGTGCTTGGCCACAATCCCGGGTTGGAGGAGTTCGCGCGCGGGCTTGCCGGGGCTGGATCGGATGAAGCGGCGCTGAAAAAGCTGGCGGAAAAATTCCCGACCGCGGCCCTGGCTCGGTTCGACGTCGATGGCGATTGGGCCGGTCTCACCTTCGGCAGCGCCCGACTGACGCACTGCATTTGGCCGAAGGATCTGCGTTAGGGATTTACCAACAGGCCGGGGGAAAAACCGCCGATCCCTCGACCGACCGAGCTTCGCACAAACAAGAGCGGCGGGCCAAGCCCGCCGTTCTTTGTGCTCCCGGGGTTTGAGGAACTAGCGGCCCCAGTTGCCCCGGCCAGATTGGGGCACTACGGGCTGATCCGTGCCGAACCGGGTCGTCGCCCCGGTGTCGACGGCGTTGTGCTCAGCCGTCAGCGGCTTGCGGACGGAACCGGTAAACCCGCTGTCGATAGCGCCGACAGGCGCATTGCCAACAGGCGCGGCCGGCTGGTTGGCACCGTCCGAACCATAATGGTCGCTGCCGGCAAAGGCGCTGCCCGTGGCGGTGAGGACGATAGCGGCGATGGTAAGAGCAATCTTGGTCATTTCAGGTACTCCAGTTTACTGGTCATTCGTGAGTTGTCGTTGCTTTCGACGCATTCGAGATGAGAGCGCTGCCGCGCCGACGAATACGCATCGGCTTTTTCCGACGTGCACGTTGCTGGACGATTTCAGCAACCGAGATTGTGACTACAGATGAACCTGCAATTCAAAGTATTCGATTGGCGCAGGATGCGATCCGGCGCTCGTCCCGGCTGATACGCGAAAGCAAGAGTAGCGGGCCAAGCCCGCCGCTCTTTGTGTTCCGGGGCTGTGATAATCAGCGGCCCCAGATGCCTTGGCCGGATTCAGGCGCCACCGACTCGGAAGTCGTCTTGGCACCGGTATGCTCGGAAGTAACCGGCTTGCGGATCGAGCCGGTGAACGTGTTGTCAACGTTGGCAGCAGGAGCGGCCGGCTGGTTGACGTTGTCCGAGCCATAATGGTCGCTGCCCGCAAAAGCGGTGCCGGTGGCAACGAGGATGGCGGCGGCGGTAAGAGCGATCTTGGTCATTTCGGGTACTCCGGTATTTCTCTGTTCTGTCCGTCAAGTGGCGTGCCTTGGGAGGAATTCGCGTCGCTCGGACCACCCCGAGATGGGTCGGCACACCTGTCGTTTCCAATCACGAAAATTTTGTGCCGGTGCGCCAAATTGGCCGCTTGAAATCCGGCATGCGGCTCCTTTCGCCACAATGTGCTTGTTTATTTTCAATTGGTTATGCCGAAAAGCGGGATTTGCGGCGCGAGCATTCTTGAGCCGGCGTTCACCCCCTCCTGTACGCTCTGTCAACAGAACCGAACCGTTCGGTTTGACTTCTTTCTTTCGCTTGACTGATCTGCTCTTCAGAGCCTCGATCGACATGCCTGCCGACCGATCAATGCCCAGTAAAAATCACGCTGCCAGCTCAGCGCCAGCGGTGTCATGCTTGGGCCGCGCGCTGGCCAGAAGCACCACGGGGCAGTTGCAGGCGGCTAAAACAGCGCCGGCGGTTTCGCCGAAGAACAGGTCCTCACCCGGACGTTGGGTGACACCCATCACGACGATCGCCGCGCCTTTGGCCGCCTCCCTAGTGATCGCCTTGTCGGGTGTGACGCGGGTATGGAACGCGGTGTCGATATGCAGGCCGTAGCGGCCCGCCAAGTCGGCGATGTCTTTCAGCACGGCCTCTTCGCGGCTATGCGACACGGATGTCGACCTGCGCCCCTTGGCTGCTTTTTGCGAGACGTAGAGAACCTTGATCCGCGCCCGGTTTGGACGGGCCAGCGCCAGCGCCAAGTCGGCGGCGCGGCGCGCCACCTGGGTACCGTTGACGGGGACGAGAATGCTGGTGCCGGCCTTCAGCGTTGGCATCTTTTCGGCAGCATTGCCGCCGTTCAGGACCAGGCAAAGCGGGCCGTCAAATCCTGCGGCAATGTCGTTGAGGGCCGGCGCGAAGGCGCCATCGGCGGTCAGCACATTGTCAAGGCCGACCAGCAACAGGCCGTATCCCTTGCGGGCCTCTTCGGCGATCGTCTCACCGGTGGCTTCCAACTCGGTGCGGGCCGTCAGGTGGACTTTGCCGACAAGCGTATCTTCGATCCGTTTTACCGCCTGGGCGCTTTTTTTTGCACCCTTCTTGATTTCCTGCAGGGCGCGCTCCTGCCCCTTGCTGTCGGCTGGCCTGTCAATTCGGCCGTCTTTCGGCTGAAGCAAGGTGGTGGGCAGGCGAAGCAAGGTAGTGGGCATGCCGCTGCCTCCGCCGACCAGTCCGGCGAGATGGGCAGTGAACTTGCCGATCCTGCTGTCGTCGACCAGCACCAGCAGCCGCTCCAGCCTGGAAATGAAGCCGTATTCGTCCAACGCCTCGCGCTCGACACGCTGCTGCTCGTCGTGCCCAACCGGCAGCCGGCCGAGCGCCCAGCGCAGCATCGGCGGCATGGCCAGCGTGGTGATCACGGCCATGGTGACGATCATGGTGAAGAGATTGTGCGACAGGATGTTCATCGACAGGCCGATGCTGGCGACGATCACCTCGGTCGAGCCGCGCGCGTTCATGGCGCTGCCGACGGCGATTGCTTCCTTGAACGACATGGCGGCGAGCCTGGCGCCGATGAAGGCGCCGCCAAACTTGCCGATGCTGGCGATAACCACCAGAGCGCCCGTCAGCATGGCAAGCGTCGGATCGGCAAGCACTGTGAGGTCGGCGGAAAGCCCCGCCATGCCGAAGAAGATCGGCATGAACAGCGCGGTGATGACGCCGCGCAGCTGGCCTTCGATATGGCTGGAGAGGATGGGCGATTCACCGACAAGAATGCCGGCGACGAACGCACCCAGGACGGTATGCACGCCTATCATATTGGTGATCAGCGCCATCACGCCCATGATGATGAGGATCATGGTGATCACCGCGAACTCGCTGTGGAATTGATCGTTGGTCCAGCGGATCAAGGTGAAGACAAGACGGCGGCCAATGGTGAAGGAGAACACCATGAATAGTGCCACCGCGGCGATGGTGGTCACCAGCGGCGCGAACTGCAGCCTGCCATTGGTGGCGATGCCGAAGGTTACGGCGATGATAAGCCAGCCGATCGTGTCCTCGATGATCGCCGAGGAAATAATCACCTGTCCGAGGTTGCGGCGCATGAAGTTCATCTCGCGCACCACCATGGCGACGATCTTGACCGACGAGATCGACAGCGCGGTGCCCAGGAACAGCCCGGCGACGGTGCGTTGCGTGGCGTCAGACAGCAATGCGCCCGGCAGGAACTGCGCCAGCGCGAAACCGCAGATGAAGGGCACCACGACGCCGGTCGCCGAAATGGAAAAACAGGCCGCGCCAACCCGGCGCACCAGCCGCAGGTCGGTCTCCATGCCGGTCAGCAAAAGCAGCATCAGGATGCCGAGCTGTGAGACGGCGTCGATCATGCCCTTTTGCGCAGGATCGCTGGGAAAGATCAGGTGCTGAGCCGATGGCCATAGCCAGCCGAACAGCGAAGGACCGAGCAGGATGCCGCCGATCAGTTGGCCCATGATTGCCGGCTGGCCATAGCGCTGCAGCACTTCGCCCAGGCCGCGCCCGACAAGCAGCAGCAGGACGATCTCGGCAACGAAAGCGCCTTCGCCCGAACCGCCCATTCCCGAAGCCTTGGTTCCGGCAACAAGCGTCTCCGCCGCCCGGGCCGCTCCTGCGGGGACGAATGCACAAACTAACAGCGCCAGGCTGGAACGTGTCGGAGCCTGCCAAGCCATGAAACCCCCATCGCCCAATGCACCTGCCCCACAACGCGCGACAGGCCGTTGCGTTGCTAGACAGGGCATTGCTAGACGTGGACGTCACCGAAGGAGAGTTCGCCGTCGTCGCTCTCCGTCAGGTAGGCTGCCATCAGCAGGCCGGCATAGAGGACGGCGACCAGCACGACGATGGCGCCACCAGGAACTGGACCCAGCGCAGCACTGGTGACGGCCTCACGCATCGACCCGACGAAGCCGATGCGGACGCCTTCGTTTAAGAGGCTGGGGGTCGACAGTTTGAGGATCCAGGCCAGCAGCAGGATCAGCAGCATGTAGATGTAATTGCGACGCAGACGGCGCGCCAAAGCCACGCGTTGCGAAATCAGGAATTTTGGTGCGCGCAGGCTCTCGCCGACGATCAACAGCCAATCGGACGCAAAATCCGGCTGCGGTGAGAATACCTGTGCGAAATAGTGCCGTTCGAACTGGCGCACGCGAGCCCGATAGAAGTCGAAGAAGCGGTATCGCCGCGCCTCGATCCACAGCAGCAGCAGAACAAGCAGCATGGCAAACAGCAGCACGCCATGGTGAGCGCTGGCTGTCGAAAGCGAGACGGACAGCATCGCCGCGACAACCGTTATCGCCCAATTGCTCGTCCGGTCCAGGCGGTCGCGCCACCCAGCCATGCGCGCAATCTCGGCGCGATGGAAGTGGGACATCGTGGTTACGAGTTCGCCGGACGAAAGCGTTCGCCCGATGGGGTCCGGCGCCGCCAACGCTTCTGCCATGACCATGCCTCCACCCGCCATGCGAAAACGGCCGGAGGAACATATCGTTCCGAACGCTTCAAGTTGCCGGGCGCAGCCAGACCTTGTTGTCGTGGAAGGCGGCGCCGCCATAGGGCGCCGGCGCATCGGCGCCAGTCAGCACGTTGATGCCCTCGCCGCGCTCATGGGCGCTGTTCGGCCAGATGCCTTCGGCGATGACCACGCCGCGCTTGATGCCGTCGAACAGTTTTGCGTGCAGCACCACTTCGCCACGCTGGTTGCCGACTTCGATGCGGCCGCCGTCGGCGACGCCGAGTGCCGCCGCATCATCGGGATGCAAGAGCAGCTCCGGCCGGCGCTCTTTTGCCTGCGACACCGGCGTTTCGGTGAAGGTCGAATTGAGGAAATTGCGCGCCGGCGAGGTGGTCAGCCGGAACGGGTGCGCCTCGTCCGCCACCTCGATCAGATCGACATGGTCGGGGAATTCCGGCAGGCTCGCCACCGGCCCGAACAGGCCCATGCTTTTCGGTGGCCGATTGGGCGACGCCTGGCCCGTCCAGTCGGCGCGAAAATGAAACTTCTTGTCGGCATGGCCGAAGCCGTCGAGGTAATGCGCGGCATCGAAATCCGGCTGCAAATCGACCCATTTCTGCTCTTTCAGGCTCGAAAAGCTGCCCAGCCCGCGCTTGCCCAGAATGACGTCGATATGCTGCTGCTCGGTCATGCCGAAGCCCGGGCGATCGGCGACACCGAGTCTTTTGCCGAGTTCCTCGATGACGAAATGGTTGGTGCGCGGACCTTCCGGTGGGTCGATCAGCTTCGGCCCGAGCGTGATGTGCTGGTTGCCGCCGCCCTTGTAGACGTCGTCGTGCTCGAGAAACATCGTCGCCGGCAGCACCACATCGGCGAGCTTGGCGGTGTCGGTCATGAACTGCTCGTGCACGCAGGAGAACAGATCGTCGCGCAAAAAACCCTGCTTCACCAGCCGCTGCTCCGGCGCGACATTGACCGGATTGGTGTTCTGGATCAGCAGCGCCGTCACCGGCGGGCCGCCATAGAGCGCATCCTCAGCCCCGGTCAGCACCGGGCCGATGCGCGAATGGTCGAGATGACGGATCGCGGGGTCGCGCATCCGCGTGCCTTCGAGCAGTTCCTGATTGAGCTTGAAGATGCCCGAATTGGTATGGAAGGCGCCGCCGCCTTCATATTGCCAGCAGCCGGTGACCGCGGCGATCGAGGCTGCGGCGTGCATGTTGACCGAACCGTTGCGCTGGCGCGAAAACCCGTAGCCGAGGCGGAAGTAGGTCTTGTTCGTCGTGCCGACGAGACGGGCGAAGGTCTCGATTTCGTCGACAGAAAGCCCGGTGATATCAGCGGCCCATTGCGGCGTCCTCGTTTGAAGATGCGCTTCCAGACCATGCGGGTCGTCGGTGTATTTTTCCAAATAAGCGCGGTCGGCCATGCCGTCACGGAACAGCACGTGCATCACCGCGCAGGCCAGCGCGCCGTCGGTGCCGGGCTTCAGCACTAGGCCGAGATCGGCCTGCTTCATCGTCGCGTTCTCGTAAACATCGATGACGACGATCTTGGCTGCGCGTTCCTTGCGCGCCTTGATGGCGTGGGTCATGACGTTGACCTGCGTGACCACGGCGTTGGTGCCCCAGATCACCACGCAGTCGGATTTGCCCATCTCGCGCGGATCGGGGCCGCGCAGTGCGCCTGCCCCCATCATCCAGCCGGTCCAAGCCAGATTGGTGCAGATCGAACCGAAGAAGCCGGAGTATTTCTTGGCATGCCTGAGCCGCTCGATGCCGTCGCGCTGCACCAGACCCATCGTGCCGGCATAGTAATAGGGCCAGACCGTCTCCGAGCCGAATTTCGCCTCCGCGGCGATGAACTTTTCGGCGACGAGGTCAAGCGCAGCCTCCCAGCTCGATTCCTTCCAGGCGCCCTCGCCCTTGGCGCCGGCACGGACCAGTGGCTTCAGCAAGCGGTCGGGGTGATGGACGCGGTCGGCATAGCGGGCGACCTTGGCGCAGACAACGCCGGCCGTGTAGCTGTTGGTCTTGGCGCCATGGACACGGCCGATGCGCCTGGCGTCGAGCAACTCGACCTCGAGCGCGCAAGTCGAGGGACAATCATGCGGACAGGCCGAATGGCCGATTTTGAGCTTGGCGTGTTGATTCATGGGCGCAAACTAGCCGGTTGTGATAGCGGCGTGTAGGGCCAGTTACAGGCCATCAATGCGCTTGAGCAACGCGTTGTAGGCGCCGCATTTCGGGCAATGTATGTGGCGCTCGACATGCGATGATCCGGCTCCGGCGTCGATGACCAGCAGATTGCCGTCTCCACACTCAGGACATTTTACGACAGCTCCGGAATTGACGGCCAAAACCTTGGCAGCTTCGATCCACAGTTTTGCCGACATCGTCCTACTCCGCCGTGCCTTCCTCGTACTCCGCCGACATCGACAGCCATTTCTCCTCGTGGCCGGCTAGCTGTTGCGCAAGTTGTGAGCGCTCCTTGGCCAACCTTGTCGCGGTCGAGGGGTCCTTTTCGTAGACGGCCGGGTTGGCGAGTTCGTCCTCGATCAGGTCGATGCGCTTACGGAGGCGGTCCATCAGCGCTTCGGTGGCGCGGATTTCCTTGGCCAGCGGCTCGAAAGCGGCGCGGCGCGCGGCTGCATCGCGGCGGCGGTCGGCCTTCGAGGCTTTGTCCGCCTCGCGCTTGCCGCGGCGGTCGCCGGAGACGCCGGTGACCAGCGTCTTGTAGTCCTCGAGGTCGCCGTCATACGGATTGACCGCGCCGTCCTTGACCAGCCACAGCCGGTCGGCGGTCGCCTCGAGCAGATGGCGGTCATGCGAGATCAGGATGACCGCGCCGGGAAAATCATTCAGCGCATGGATCAGCGATTCACGGCTGTCGATGTCGAGATGGTTGGTCGGCTCGTCGAGGATGAACAGGTTCGGCCCCTCGAAGGCCGACAGGCCCATCAAGAGCCGCGCCTTTTCGCCGCCGGACAGATCCTTGGCGGCGGTGTTCATCTTTTCGGTTGTCAGGCCGAACTGCGCGACGCGACCGCGCACCTTCGATTCCGGCGCTTCCGGCATCAGCCGGCGGACATGCTCATAGGCGTTTTCGTCGGGCCTGAGATCGTCGAGCTGGTGCTGGGCAAAGATTGCCACCTTCAGCCCGGGCGCCACGGTCATGCCGCCGGTCTCCGGCTTCAGCCGGCCGGCCAACAGCTTGGCGAAGGTCGACTTGCCGTTGCCGTTGGCGCCGAGCAGCGCGATGCGGTCGTCGGCATCGACGCGCAGCGTCATCTTCTTCAGGATCGGCGCACCCTCGGTATAGCCGACATTGACGTTGTTCAGCGCGATGATCGGCGAGGCCACCGTCTTCACCGGCTCCGGAAAGGAGAACGGCCGAACCGTGTCGTTCACAATCGCGGCGATCGGCTTCATCTTCTCCAGCGCCTTGATGCGCGACTGCGCCTGCCTCGCCTTCGACGCCTTGGCGCGGAAGCGCTCGACGAAGGATTCCATGCGCTTGCGCGCGGCTTCCTGCTTCACGCGGCCCTTCTCCTGCAATTCGCGCTGCTCGGTATATTGGCGCTCGAACTGATCGTAGCCGCCGCGCCAGAACGTCAGCTTCTTCTGGTCGAGATGGACGATCGAATTGACGGCTCGGTTGAGCAGGTCGCGGTCGTGCGAAATCAGCAGCACAGTGTGCGGGTATTTCGACACGTAGTTTTCCAGCCACAGCGTGCCTTCGAGATCGAGATAATTGGTCGGCTCGTCGAGCAGCAGCAGATCGGGCTCGGCAAACAGCACCGCGGCCAGCGCGACGCGCATGCGCCAGCCGCCGGAGAAGGACGAGGCCGGGCGCCGTTGTGCGGCGTCGTCGAAGCCGAGGCCGGCGAGAATGGTGGCGGCGCGTGACTCGGCCGAGTGCGCATCGATATCGGCCAGCCGCATATGGATATCGGCGATGCGGTGCGGATCGGTCGCCGTCTTTTCCTCTTCGAGCAGCGCACTCCGTTCAAGGTCGGCCTTGAGCACGATCTCGATCAGCGGCTCCTCGGTGCCCGGCGCTTCCTGAGCGACCTGGCCGATGCGTGTGTTCTTGGGCAGACTGATCGAGCCGGTCTCGGAGGCGAGGTCGCCGGTGATCGCCTTGAACAAGGTCGTCTTGCCGGTGCCGTTGCGGCCGACAAGGCCAGCCTTGCTGCCGGCCGGCAAGGTCAGCGAGGCATGGTCGAGAAGCAGGCGTCCGGCCATGCGGAGCGAAAGGTCGTTGATGATCAGCATGGCCGCGCTTTTGCACGGGACAACCATGCTTCGCAAGGGCTTGAGCCCCGGTTCGCCGCATAAGGCGCGAAAACCGGCAAGCAGGTGACGCCGACCCCCGCGCACCGCGACTTCCCGCAAAACGCAAAAAGAACCCGCTATCCTGAGGGGGGACAAGGAAAGCGGGTTCTTTCGTGAACGGCGGCCTTGGGAGCGTCCGATCGACACCCAAACACGCAGCAGCCGGGTTTGTTCCATGGGATAGACAAACCATGTGATGAACAAACGCCGGCGTGGCGGCAGGTTTGTCCACAGGGCGTGCCGTTTGTACGCTATCGGACCATGACGCTGCGGAAAGACTCGGCTATTCTTGGATGTGCGGCGGGCCTGATCTCCGCCTGGCCGGCGTCATCAGCTTCCTCCCAAGCGGCGCCGGCCACCCTTTTTTGACCGGCGCCGACGCCATTTGAAGCGGTCATTGTTTCGGCGGCGTGCCGGGCTGATCGCCGCCGGTCGTCGACTTCGGCACCGGATTCTTGTCGACCTGCGGATTCTGCTCGACCGTATCGCCAGGGGCCTTGGTCGGCTGGATGTTGTTGTCGCAACCCGCAACGGTCAGAGCTGCCACAAGCAGCAGGATTGAGCGCTTTTTCATCGCAGTCTCCTCTCGCCCGACAACGAGGCGTCGGCGATTTGGTTGCGCGATCGGTGTCGTTCCCGCATTCGCCGAGCAGTCGGGGAACAAAATGCCGCGTCTCCGGTTGCTCCAGAATCAATGGAGGAAGCCATGATCCGTCTGCTTATCGCCGGGGCAATCGTCTATGTTGCCTATCGCGTCGCCAAGAAAGTGATCGACGAGGTGCCCGACGATTTCGATCCGCTGCTGCTGCCGCCACCAGAAGACGATCGCGAGGCGCTGCGGCGGCAATCGGCAAGGATGGGCGTCGAGCCCGGGCGTTAGTCAACAGGCCTGCCCGCAAGGCTTCTTCGTTCACGAGCCCTATCCCGGCTCCGCAAACCGTTGCGAACAAAGCAGAAACGATGCTTGATGGGCGATGAACCTCGCCGCCCGTGATTCGTCCTTCCAGCCGGCCTATCTGGCAAAGCTCAACGCCGAGCAGCGGCTTGCCGTCGAACATGGCGACGGCAAGGTCGCGGGACCATTGCTGGTGATTGCCGGCGCCGGCTCCGGCAAGACCAACACGCTGGCGCACCGGGTCGCGCATCTGATCGTTAGGGGTGCCGATCCGCGCCGCATCCTCTTGATGACATTTTCCCGCCGTGCCGCGGCGGAAATGGCCAAGCGGGTCGAGCGCATCGCCGGCGAGGTGCTGGGCCGCGATGCTTCTGTCATCACCGATGCGCTGAGCTGGGCCGGCACGTTCCACGGCATTGGCGCCAGGCTGCTGCGTGATTATGCGCTGGAGATCGGTCTCGATCCCGCCTTCACCATCCACGACCGCGAGGATTCCGCCGACCTGATGAACCTCGCCCGCCACGAGCTTGAGTTTTCGAAGACCGAAGCCCGCTTCCCGACCAAGGGCACCTGCCTTGCGATCTATTCGCGTGCCGTCAATGCACAGGCGCCGCTCGGCGAGGTGCTGGGTTCGGTGTTCCCGTGGTGCGCCGGCTGGGCCGAACAGCTGAAACAATTATTCGCCAGATATGTCGAGGCCAAGCAGGCGCAGAACGTGCTCGATTACGACGATCTGCTGCTCTACTGGGCGCAGATGGCCGGCGAGCCGGAAATCGCCGCGCATCTGGGTGCACGTTTCGACCATGTGCTGGTCGATGAATACCAGGACACCAACCGGCTGCAGGCCTCGATCCTGACGGCCCTCAAGCCCGACGGATCGGGGCTGACGGTGGTCGGCGACGACGCGCAGTCGATCTATTCGTTCCGCGCCGCGGAAGTGCGCAATATCCTGGATTTTCCCAAGCAGTTCGCGCAGCCGGCCGAGGTCGTCATGCTGGAGCGCAACTACCGCTCGACCGAGACGATCCTGGCGGCGGCCAATGCGGTGATCGGCGAAGCGTCGGAACGTTTCACCAAAAATCTCTGGTCGGAGCGCAAATCGGCGGAAAAGCCGAAGCTGGTGAGCGTGCGCGACGAGATCGAGCAGGCGAGCTATGTCTGCCAGGCGATACTCACCGAGCGCGAGGCCGGTACCGTTCTCAAAGCGCAGGCCGTGCTGTTTCGCGCCTCGCACCATAGCGGCCCGCTGGAGATCGAACTGACGCGCCGCAACATCCCCTTCGTCAAATTCGGCGGGCTGAAATTCCTCGATGCCGCCCACGTCAAGGACGTGCTGGCCGTGCTGCGCTTTGCCGAAAACCCACGCGACCGCGTCGCCGGCTTTCGCGTGCTGCAACTTCTGCCCGGCATCGGCCCTTCGGCCGCGAATGCGATTGTCGAGACCATGGCGACGTCGCTCGACGAGACGATGGGGCTTGCCCGCTACCGGCCGCCGCAGCGCGCCGCCGACGACTGGCCGGGCTTTGTCGCGCTCTATTGCGGCCTGCGCGCCGGCGCAAAGAAATGGCCGGCCGACATCGAGCAGGTCAGGCTCTGGTACGAACCGCATCTGGAACGTATCCATGAGGATGCGACGACGCGCCGGGCCGATCTGCTGCAGCTCGAGCAGATCGCTTCCGGCTATGGATCGCGCGAGCGCTTCCTCACCGAGCTGACGCTCGATCCGCCGGACGCGACCAGCGACGAAGCCGGACCTCCGCACCGCGACGAGGATTATCTGATCCTGTCGACCATCCATTCGGCCAAGGGCCAGGAGTGGAAGAACGTCTTCGTGCTCAACACCGTCGACGGCTGCATCCCGATCGACCTAGGGGTCGGCAGCAAGGAGGACGTCGACGAGGAGCGGCGGCTGCTCTACGTGGCCATGACGCGGGCCAAGGATAGCCTGCATTTGGTGATGCCGCAGCGTTTTTTCGTCCACGGCCAGGCGGCGCGCGGCGACCGCCATGTCTATGCCTCGCGCACGCGCTTCATCCCGCGCCCGATCCTTGGTGCCTTCGAGCAGGTGGCGTGGGCCAGCGTCCAGGCCAGGGACGATCCGCGCCGCCAGCCGCAGGTGCGTGTCGACCTCGGCGCCCGCATGCGCGGCATGTGGAAATAGGCACGCGCCCTCGCCGCTGGCGCTGCTCTCCCGGCGACCACCCCCAGAGCCGGCGAAAAACAAATTCCGGCAACATGGAACCTCGCGCCGTGATCCGCGTTTCTGCCCGACCCCCAGACCGGAGAACGGCGTCCGCTGTGACCTCCGCCCATTCGAGAGGCCAGAATGCACGACAGGA
Source organism: Mesorhizobium sp. M0778 (assembly GCF_040320105.1). Taxonomy (NCBI): domain Bacteria; kingdom Pseudomonadati; phylum Pseudomonadota; class Alphaproteobacteria; order Hyphomicrobiales; family Phyllobacteriaceae; genus Mesorhizobium; species Mesorhizobium sp. M0778. The sequence goes on from NZ_JAMYPA010000017.1 coordinate 124,288, forward strand.
CGTTTTCCACACCGGTCGCCCTAACCGTTGGCGCCGGCTACAAGCGGACGATCGCTTCGTTCTCCGAGATGCACGAGTTCCTGACCGAGTTCCCGCCTTCGCGCCGGCGGCTGAGCTATGGCGCCGCGGTAAAGGCCTGCGAGGCGGCACGCGCCGGCGAGATCTCGGCCGAAGCGGCACGCGACGCCCTGATCACCTTCGCCGTGACGGCCGGCATCCTCTGGCCGGCCGCCCAGCCGGCAGTCTCGGTCAAGCCGGTCGTCCGGGGCCTCGGCGGCTACGCCGCCTGACGCAACCTCTTCGTCATCATGGCCGGCCGGAGATGCGGTCCGTTGTCGGTGGTTTTAGGTCGGCAGATCCTAAATCAGCTGCCTTCTGATGCTCATCCGGGTCACCGCAGTCACAAGAATGGCGCCGATCATGAAATAGATGGTCGCGACAATGTCGCCCTGGTGGAAATAATAACCGGAGTTGAGAAGCGCCAGGACCACGGCGAAGAACGCCACAAGGCGCAAGGGTTCATTGGGCATGCGTGCCAATTCTCGCTGTTGCTGCTGAATGCTGCTGAAGCGGCCGCCCTCACGACCATGCGCTCCATAAAATGTTTTGGCGCTTTTTGCAATCTCGGCAGATCGTCCCTATCGACCATCCGCTTCACCAGCCGCCCCAGGTTCAGGCGAATGCCCTGCCCTCCTCGCTGCGCTGGAACATCGTCAGGTCCAGTCCGAGGCTTGGCTTGCCCAGAACGGTCAGGATCGCATGCGCCTGGCCGCGGTGGTGGGTCTGGTGGTTGAAGAAGTGGTCGAGCGCCGGCGCCAACCGCTGCGAGACGGTGCGCATATCCGAGACGGTCATGTAGGAGAAGCGGCCCGACAGCGCCTTGTCGCTCAAGCCGGCAACCCAGTCGATGATCCGTTTGTCCTCGGCCTCGCGCGCCAGCCGCAAGCCTGGCAAGGCGCGGTGCAGGATCGTGTCGAGCCTTGCCGGCGCGTCGCCCTCGCCGGTGAAGCGTTTCATCCAGATACGGTCGGCTGCCAGGAGGTGGTTGAGCGTTCCCATCATCGAGCCGAAGAAGACGCCGACATTGCGGTCGAACTCTTCCTCGTCGAGATCGGCGGCGGCATCGTAGATGCGGCCATTGGCCCATTGATTGTAGGCCGCAAACATCCTGAAATGCTGTTTCATTCTTCTCTCGACCTGCGAGACCCTGTTTCGCGCGGGTCTGTTTCGGGCATAGTTAGACTGCGAGGACGCTGCCGCCAATGACCATTCTGCTCTATGACCTTGTCGGACGCGACGCCGCCCGCCCATTCAGCCCACATTGCTGGAAGGCGGCGATGGCGCTGGCCCACAAAGGGCTCGACATCACCAGCGTGCCGACCCGTTTTCTCGAAGTGCCGAAGGTGGAAGGCGGCGTCTCGAAGCTCGTTCCGGTGATCCGCGACGGCGAGACGGTGGTCGCCGATTCCTTCGCTATCGCGCTCTATCTCGAGGAGGCCTATCCCGAGCGGCCGACATTGTTTTCCGGCGACGGCGGCAAGGCGACGGCGCGCTTCATCGAACGTTGGTCGCAGCTGACCATCCATCCCTACGTCACCACCGCTGCGATATTGGACCTGCACGCCATGCAGGACGAGGCGAACGCCGCCTATTTCCGGCAGAACCGCGAGCAGCGCTTCGGCAAGCGCCTGGAGGCGGTATACACCACCCGCGACGCTGGGCTCGCCAGCTTCCGGGCCTCGCTGGAGCCGCTCCGCTCGATGCTTGGCTATCAGCCCTTCATCGGCGGCCCGTCGCCGCTATTTGCCGACTACATCGTTTTCAGCGCGCTGCAATGGGCGCGCATCGCCACGCCCTACCGGCTGCTCGACGACAGCGACGTCGTGGCGCAATGGTTCGAACGATGCCTCGATCTGCATGGCGGCCTCGGCCGCACGGTCGCGGCGGCGGCGATCGCCCCGCTCGATAGTTGAAATCGGCAGTTTCATCGGCAACGCCACATTTTGTTCTTGCTTTGTGCCGGCAGCTATGCTACTAATTTGGGTATGGTGCTGATTCGTATCGACGACCCGCCCGGCTTGCCGAGGCGGGTTTTGTTTTGCCGGTCGAGGTCCAACTGCGTTGCCGGCAGGGACGTTGTCCGGCCTTAACTGAAAGTTGCCAGCCGGCGAAATGCGACAATGCGGGTAGACGAAGTGTCGCTCGAAGCGCCTCATCCGTGCCTGGATCGAAGCAAACAAGACGAACATCCGGCGAACCGGGCAATCACAACAAAGGCAGCGCGCCATGACCGCAAACCCAGAGTTCCCGGCCGACTTTCGCGCCGGGCTCGCCAATCTCTTCCTGTGGCGGCGCGACGTCAGGCGGTTCAAGCCGACGCCGCTCCCCGAAGGGGCGCTGGAGCGGCTGCTCGAGCTTGCCAGCGCCGCGCCTTCCGTCGGGCTGAGCCAGCCCTGGCGCTTCGTCGTCGTCGAGAGCGAAGCATGCCGCGCTGCCGTCAGGGCCTGCTTCGAGCGCTGCAACGCGGAGGCACTCGCAAATTTTTGCGGCGAACGCGCCGCGCTCTATGGGCGCCTGAAGCTTGCCGGCCTGAATGAGGCGCCCTGCCAGCTTGCGGTTTTCGCCGACCGCGCAACCGAGCAAGGGCATGGGCTCGGCCGCCTGACCATGCCAGCCACCATAGACTATTCCGCTGTCATGGCAGTCCACACGATGTGGCTGGCGGCGCGCGCCGAAGGAATAGGCATGGGCTGGGTCTCGATCCTCGATCCGGCCGAGGTGGCGACGATCCTGGACGTGCCGGCGGAGTGGACGCTGATCGGCTATTTCTGTGTCGGCTATCCAAGCGAGGAACACAGCGTGCCGGAACTGGAACGGCAAGGTTGGGAAGTCCGGCGCGCTTCGATCGTGATAAAACGGTAGTGCAACGGCGGCGCTGCCATTCTTTTTGCAGGAAAGCCATTCTCTTTGCAGGGGAGAATGACTCCTCCGCTGCAGGGCAGAATGGATATCATGGATGTCTCGCCGATCGTCAGCATCGCCAACAAGAGACCAAGGCAAAGCCAGTCGTGACGGCCTTGATCTGAGGAAGGGCATAGAATGTTTCGCTGCGAGGTGCAGGCCGAGATCTGGGTCTATCCGGGCAAGGGCGGCTGGCATTTCGTGACGCTACCGCCGGAACCTGGAGCATGGATCAAGACGGCGATGGTGGGGATGGCAAGGCCCTGGGGCTCGCTTGGCGTGGAAGCCGTCATCGGCCAGACCAGATGGCGGACATCGCTGTTTCCCGACAAGAAATCCGGCAGCCTGCTCTTGCCGATCAAGACGGCGGTGCGGGTCCGCGAAGGCCTTAGGGCTGGCGACACGGCCAACCTGACGATCGAGATAGAGCTATGACACATTGGGTCTGGCTGACGGCGACGCGCTGTGCGCCCACCTCCCCTTGGCAAGCCGGCGGGCGGCTTGTATAGAGCCCGCCACCCTCAATTCCACTCTCCATCACAAGGACGATCCCATGGCGCTCGAACGCACCTTTTCCATGATCAAGCCGGACGCGACCCGTCGCAATCTCACCGGCGCCATCACCAAGATACTGGAAGATGCCGGCCTGCGCGTCGTCGCTTCGCGCCGGGTGTGGATGAGCCGCCGCGAGGCAGAAGGTTTCTATGCCGTCCACAAGGAGCGTCCGTTCTTCGGCGAGCTGGTCGAGTCCATGTCGTCGGGCCCGACCATCGTGCAGGTGCTGGAAGGCGAGAACGCCATTGCCAAGAACCGCGAAGTGATGGGCGCCACCAATCCGGCAAGCGCCGCCGAAGGCACCATCCGCAAGCTGCACGCGCTGTCGATCGGCGAGAATTCCGTGCATGGTTCCGATGCGCCGGAAACCGCCGCGCAGGAGATCAAATACTGGTTCTCGGACACCGAGATCGTCGGCTAAGCCGGCATCCCGAACCCATCAAAGAGGCCGGCGCAACGCCGGCCTTTTTCGTTAGCAGACATTTCAGGTTCAGGCTCCTCGACGGGTCATGGGTGCGTTAAGCTCGAGGGCACGGATCAAACGCGGTCGCGACAACGGAGCCGACCAGGCCATGACCAGCACCATTCCCGGCTTGTTTCAGGGCACCGAGATGCCGACCGGCGGCTGGTGGGAGGCGTTGTGGCCCGACCCTGCCGGGGTGTTGACGGCGGTGGGAATGAAGCACGGCATGGATGTGGTCGATCTCTGCTGCGGCGACGGCTGGTTCACGCTGCCAATGGCCAGGGTCGTTCGTCAGGTCATCGCCATCGACATCGATGCCGATCTGCTCGAAGTCGCCCGGCGGCGGCTGGCCGACGGAGGCGCGAGCAATTGCGAGTTTGTGGCGGGCGACGCCTATGAGCTTGCCAGGCTGGTGCCCCGGCCCGTCGACTTCGTCTTCATGGCCAACGCTTTCCATGGCGTTCCGGACCGGCCGCGCCTTGCCCGCGCCGTGCGGGCGACGCTTGGCAGGGCCGGTCGTTTTGCCATCGTCAACTGGCACCAGCAGCCGCGCGAGCAGACCACGGTTCTGGGCGAGCCACGCGGACCGAAGACCGAGCTGAGGCTGTCACCCGGACAGACCACCGCGGCGGCGGAAGCAAGCGGGTTCAAGCTCGCCGAACTGACGGATATACCGCCCTACCACTACGGCGCGGTATTCAAACTCGCGACAAATTGAGAATGCCTGGTGTATGCGGTCGTCGCCCGATAGATCTCGCCCGCCGCCCCCTAGCGGCGGGTTCTGCCAGTCTATTTCGCCTGGCGTTCCTTCACGTTCGCATGTTCGTTCGCCGCTTCCGTGTCGGTGGCCGGCGTCTGTGTATCGTGACCTGTGAACGGGCTACCCTGCCCGGGCGCGAGATCGCCGCTATGACCAGCCTTGTTGGTCTGGAAAGGCTGGCTGTCAGGACTGAGACCATGTTGAAGGGCATCGAACAGATGGTCGTCCGCCTTGGCAAGGCCGGTGAAGGCAAGGAGCGATGCACCGGTGGCGGCAAGGATAAGCGCGTGCGTTTTCATGTCTGGACTCCTTTGAGTTAAGGCCAGAACGAGCCGCAGCCATTCTGGCGGCATCAACGAAGGGACAAACATCCCTTTTGCCTTACCCGCCATCGTATGAGGACGTAACGCGCGCTCTGTCCGGTTTATTCCGGCTGAAACACAACGTGATCGACATGCGGCCGATCAGGCGACCGAATAGCCGCCATCGGCGAGCAGGCCGTGGCCGGAGACGAACGAGGCGTCATCGCAAGCAAGGAAGGCCACGACCGTCGCTATCTCTTCCGGCGAGCCAGCCTTTGATGCGCCGCTTCGGCCTGACGTCTGCGCCGCCACCACAGGTGTGATCGTTTCGGAACGGTCCAAGGCCTGTTGAGAATCAGGGCAGGCCGAGCCGGTGCAGGCCTCACCTGAATATCGACAAGTCTCAACTCGCAGCATTGAATCGCAGGATGACGCGGTCATCCTTGTCGGCGATGATGAGCTTGCCGGCGTCGATATGGTACGACGCTGCCTTGGCCAGCGCCTCGAACAGCGCCTTTTCCTCGGCCATGGTCTCGGACGCGCAGGCCTTGAAGGTCGAACCGATGTCACTGATGGTAATCGTCGAACCATCGACTTTGGCGGTAGCGAAATAGACGTTGCAAGGGCCGCTGCCGCCGGCCTTGCCGGCTTCGCTGATCCGGAATGTCGCCCGCGGCTCGGCAATCGATGCCGTCGATATATTCGACCAGCCAGCTTTGGCCGAACACGGAAGCTGTCGCCGGCTCGGCGCTCGGCGCCGCCATTTTCAGCATGATGGTCTGTGGCGCGTCGCTGAGCGGGTCGACCTGGTGGCGCGCACCTGTGACGAACAGCAGCCGGTCGTCGACAGTGATGCGCGCCTGCAGAGCGTAGGTCATATCAGGCCGGATCACCTGCGGATCGAAGCTGATCTCGAACTTGATCGGCACCTGGCCGGCCGGCACCACCTTGCGCTCACCGATGATTGCGGCCGGCGCGTCGGCCAGCGACACGTCGGCAAGCTGCACGGAAAGCACGGCATTAGGCGGCAGGGCGATGCGCTCGCGATACATCACCTCGCCCTTGAGGGTCTTTTCGGCAGCCGCGGAATGATCCGGAACGGCCAGGATGCCGAGGGCCAGCGGCACCAGTCCGAAGATGAAGAACTCGGCGATCCTGTCCAGCATGATCCTGCTCCCCTTCCGGCAAAGGGTTTCGCAGGATTGCGGTCAATGAATGGCTGTCGCGGGATTTATTCGGACGGCGGCTGCTTCCAGCGGCTCGCCGCCTTGTCGTCGGCCTCCTTGGCGTCGACCCAGCCGCCCTCCGAACCGTCGCTATGGTGTTCCTTCTTCCAGAACGGCGCCCGTGATTTCAAATAGTCCATCAGGAAATTCGCGGCCTCGAACGCCGCCTGCCGGTGGGCGGAAGCCGCCACCACCAGCACGATGTTTTCGCCGGGCGCGATCTTGCCGTGGCGATGGATGGCGGTGAGGCCCTGCAGTGGCCAACGCTCGATTGCCTCGCCGGCGATGCGGGAAATCTCGGCTTCGGCCATACCGGGATAATGTTCGAGCTCAAGCGCGGAGAGCCTGCCTTGCTCGTCGCGGCAAAGGCCGGAGAAGGTCACCACAGCGCCGATGTCGTTGCGACCCTGGGTCAGCCTGGCGATCTCGGCGGCGACATCGAAGTCCTCCGCCTGGATGCGCACCACAGGCACCACCGCGGACATGGTTCAGCCACCGGTCATCGGCGGGAACAGCGCGATCTCGCGCGCGCCGGCGATCTTCTCGCGGTGCTCGACATGTTCCTGGTTGATGGCGACGCGGATCACATCAGGATATTGCAGCGCGTTCTCGTATTCCTCGCCGCGTGATTTCAGCCAGCGCAACAGGTCGGCGACGGTTTCAATGCCGTCCGGCAGTTCGACGTCTTCCTCCGGTCTGCCGATCCGCTCGCGCACCCAGGCGAAATAGATGAGCTTGGTCGACATGTTACTCGTCCATGATGTGCTTGAGGCCGGCGCGGAAATAGTCGTAGCCGGTGTAGAGCGTGACCAGGGCTGCGATCCACAGCAGCACCAGCCCGGTCTGGGTGGTCAGTGGAAAGATCTTGTCGCCGGCGGGGCCTGCAAGCAGGAAGGCAATGGCGACCATCTGGATGGTGGTCTTCCATTTGGCCAGTTGCGTCACCGGCACCGAGACCTTCAGGGCCGCCAGATATTCGCGCAGACCCGAGACCAGGATCTCGCGGCACAGGATGATGATCGCCGCCCACAGCGACCAGCCGGCGATGCCGGCATGGCGGTCGGTGTCGGCGGCGAGCAGCAGCAGGCAAGTGGCGACCAGCAGCTTGTCGGCGATCGGGTCGAGCATCTTGCCGATATTGGAGGTCTGCTGCCAGGCGCGCGCCAGATAGCCGTCGAAGTAATCGGTGATCGAGGCGAGCAGGAAAATGATGAGCGCCGACCAGCGGGCGAAGTCGCTCGATTTCAGATGCCCTTCCAGGAAGAAGCACAGCACGACCAACGGCACCGCCAGAATGCGGGCATAGGTGAGCATGTTAGGCAGGTTGAACGCGCGCTGGGCCATGTTTGGGAACTCTTTCTGCCTGCTTAGTCAAATCAGAAGCGAATGTGGGGGGTCAACAGGCCAGAATCGATTAGCCAGCCGAAATATCGGCAATAGATCTTAGCTCTCGTGAAAATGATTGTAGACCAATTTCGCCACCTGCTCGGAAATGCCGTCAACCTTGACCAGATCCTCAACGGCGGCGCGGCTGACCGCCTTGGCCGTGCCGAAATGCATCAGCAGCGCGCGCTTGCGGCCGGGGCCGATGCCGCTGATCTCGTCGAGCGGGCTCTTGACCATCTCCTTCTTGCGGCGGGCGCGGTGCGAACCGATGGCGAAGCGATGGACCTCGTCGCGCAGCCGCTGGACGAAATAGAGCACCGGATCGCGTACGGGCAGCGAGAATGAGTCCCTGCCCTTGACGAAGAAGCGTTCGCGGCCGGCGTCACGGTCCTGACCCTTGGCGATGCCGATGGCCACGACGCGGTTCTCGATGCCGAGATCGGACAGGATCTTGCGCACCGCCGTCATCTGGCCTTGGCCGCCGTCGATGAGGATGACGTCGGGCCAGGCCGGAAAGCCGCCGGCGTCCTCGACATCGTCGCCCGGTCCGGTAGCGCTCGCCTCGTCCGCACTCTCGGTTTGCGGGGCATCGCCATGTTCCTTCAACAGCCGCGAGAAGCGCCGCTGCATCACCTCGCGCATCATGCCGAAATCGTCGCCCGGCGTGATCTCGGTCGAGCGGATGTTGAACTTTCGATACTGGTTCTTCACAAACCCTTCCGGCCCGGCGACGACCATGGCGCCGACGGCGTTGGTGCCCATGATGTGCGAGTTATCATAGACCTCGATGCGCACCGGCGGCTTTTCCAGGCCGAAGGTCTCGGCAAAGCCGGTGAGCAGCCGCGCCTGGGTCGAGGTCTCGGCGAGCCGTCGGCCGAGCGCTTCGCGCGCGTTCTGCAGCGCGTTGTCGGTCAGGTCCTTCTTCTCGCCGCGCTGCGGCACCGAGATCGACACCTTGCGGCCGGCGCGCGTGGAGAGCGCCTCCGCCAGCAATTCCTGGTCCTCGACGCCATACGACAACAGGATGGTGCGTGGCGTCGGCTTGTCGTCGTAGAACTGCGCCAGGAACGAACCCAGCACCTCGCCAGCTTCGAGCGCCGGATCGGCCTTGGGAAAATAGGCGCGGTTGCCCCAGTTCTGGCCGGTGCGGAAGAAGAACACCTGGATGCAGACCTGGCCGCCCTCCTGATGAATGGCGAAGACGTCGGCCTCGTCGACAGTCTGCGGATTGATGCCTTGATGGCTCTGCACATGCGACAGCGCCGCCAGCCGGTCGCGATAGATGGCGGCGCGTTCGAAATCGAGGTTCTCCGAAGCCTGCTGCATGGCGGCGGAGATCTCCGTCTTCACCTTCTGGCTGCGGCCGGAGAGAAAATCCTTCGCCTCGGCGACAAGCCTTGCATAGTCGCCATGCGAGATCTCGCCGGTGCACGGGCCGGCACAGCGCTTGATCTGGAACAAAAGGCAAGGCCGGGTGCGGTTCTCGTAGAAGGAGTTGGTGCAGCTCCTGAGCAGGAAGGCGCGCTGCAGCGAATTGATGGTGCGGCCGACGGCGCCGGCTGAGGCAAAGGGGCCGAAATAGTCGCCCTTGCGCGAGCGCGCGCCGCGATGCTTGTAGATGCCGGGGGAGACATGGTCGCCGGTCAACAGGATATAGGGAAACGACTTGTCGTCGCGCATCAGCACGTTGAAGCGCGGCCGCAAGCGCTTGATGAGGTTGGCTTCAAGCAGCAGCGCTTCGATCTCGGTGCGGGTGACGACGAACTCCATCGTCGACGTCTCGCGCACCATGCGGCCGATGCGGCTGGTGTGGAACCGACCTTGCGCGTAGTTGGTGACCCGCTTCTTCAGGCTGCGTGCCTTGCCGACATAGAGCACGTCGCCGGCGGCATTCATCATGCGGTAGACGCCGGGCGCGTTGGGCAGCCGCTTGACCAGCGTCTGGATCACCTCGGCGCCGACCATGCCGTCGGCATCGCCGGCATGCGGCGTCCAGTCGATGGCGGTGAAGGTGACGTCCGGACCAGCGGCTGCAGGCTCGACGACCTCCTCGGCTGCCTCGTCCTCGAGGTCGATTTCGGGCGGCAGGTCGTCGGCGCCGCCGCGCGTTTTTTGTTTCTGGTCCATGGGGCTCATTCCGTCATGCCTGTCACATCGGGCGTCTGCCATGCAAGATGCTGGCCGCCGTCAAGCGCGATCATCTGGCCGGTGACCGAGCGTGCCGCCCAGAGGTAACGGATGGTGTCACCGAATTCGGGCAATTCCGGGCCGCGCTTCAGGATCAGGCCGGCAATCTGCGCGTCGAAATCGCTGTCGTGCTGGCGCGTGTTCTTCAAGGTCGGGCCCGGACCGATGGCGTTGACGCGGATGCGGGGACCCAGCGCCTGCGCCATCATCTCGGTCGCTGCCCACAAGGTCGACTTCGACAGCGCATAGGAGAAATAACGCGGCGTCGGCCGCCAGACGCGCTGGTCGATCATGTTGACGATCAACCCCTCACTGCTCTGCGGCAAGGCCCGGGCGAAAGTCTGCGCCAACAGAGCCGGCGCCTTGACATGCACGGCGAAATGGCGATCCCAGGCCGGCCAGTCGAAATCGTCAACACTGTCGTGCTCGAACAGCGAGGCGTTGTTGACCAGCAGCGACACCGGTCCGAGCGCCGCCGCCGCGCGGCCGACAAGGTTGCCGACGGCGTCCATGTCGGTCAGGTCGGCAGCAACCACAGCGGCCCTGCCGTCTCGACCAAAATGACCACTGTTGATCCCGGCCGCCAGTGCCTCCGCCTCGGCCAGCGAGCGATTACAGTGAATGGCGACGGCAAAACCGTGCGCAGCAAGATCCTCGACGATCGCCCTGCCGATCCGCTTCGCCCCGCCTGTCACCAGTGCCGTCGCGGCGACCTTGCTCATCTGTCAATCCTCAATCTGATGCCGATTCCGACCTGCCGGGACCGGGCCGGCAAAATATGGCCTGCCAAGTGTTAAATCCCATTTCCACCTGGGGCAGGATTGTGGCAAAGTGGCCCGGTCGGCATTCTGGCTCGACCGGAATCCGGGCCAGCCCGACCGCAATATAGGGCGCGGGAGCCCTTGCACCAAGCCGTGTGCAGTGCAGCACGGCGAACCTGCTGACATCTCGCTGTTGCGAAGATGCAACGTCAAGGTTCTGCCTCATTCGTGCCAGGGAATGACCCAAGTTCAGGTTCGCTTCAGCCGCATTTCGACACGACATTTGGAACCGTTGAACGCCGGATCCGTTTCACCCCCCGGACGGGTTGAGGGCGCTCATGAAAAAACAAGCCTGTGTCCTGTGGCTTAAGGAGTAAAGAACAATGCAAGCCAATCTTAAATTTGCGCGACCGCTCGCGGTGGCGTTTGGGCTGTTCGCCCTCGGCGGAACCGCCTATGCCGCGGACGTGGTTCAGGAAGAGCCGCCGGCACCTGCCCCGATCGCCGAACTTCCGGTCGCATCCTGGGCCGGCCCCTATGCCGGTGTGAGCGTCGGCTACGGCTTCGCCGGCCATGCCGATGCCAAAACCGTTGGTGTCGACATCGATACCAAGGGCTTCGTCGGCGGCGTCTTCGGCGGCTACAACTGGCAGCAGGAGAACTTCGTCTACGGTGCCGAAGCCGATATCGGCTATAACGGCGTCAAGGGCGACGATGCCGGCATCGAGGCCAAGGGCGGCGTCGAAGGCTCGCTGCGCGCTCGCCTCGGCTACGCTGTTACCCCGGAAATCCTGCTCTACGGCACCGCCGGTGGCGCGCTGAAGAACCAGAAGGTGGAAGCCGCCGGCTTCAGCGACACCAACACCATGCTCGGCTGGACGGCCGGCGTCGGCACCGACATCAAGATCACCGACAATGTGTTCGGCCGTGTCGAGTACCGCTACACCGATTTCGGCGACAAGAACTTCGACGGTATCGGCAAGGTCAAGTCGACCGACAATCGCGTCACTTTCGGCGTCGGTATGAAGTTCTAAGTCGTCCAAGCCACGACACGAAAAAGCCGGGCCTCGCGCCCGGCTTTTTTTGTGCCCGGTGCCCATCCTGTCGGCATGGGCACGCGTGATCTCGAGGTCAGCGTTGAGCCAGCATCCGGTCGACCAGGACCAGAACTTCGGCTGCTGCGATGAAACCGAGGGCGATAGTGGCGCCATTCGACATGACTGCGACCCAGCCATTGGCGGACACATCTATGAACGGGTAAGCGTATTTCCCTTCAGCGACACCACGAGCCAGGGCATAAGCGAGATAGGCCAGGGGATAGAGCGCCCATAGAAGCGGATCGCGCCACGAGAGCCTCCCCTTTCGCGTGAATAGAAGCCAGAACAATAAGACAAGGACAGGATTGAGTTGGTGGAGCAGAAAGTTTGCTTCGGCGGTCGCGCCAGCCAAAGTGCGCAGCCCTTGGAGCAACACCGCGAAAATCACCCCGACCAGGGCCATCACGGCAGCCGTCCACGCCACCAGCGTTGGATGGTCGAAACGCTCCCCGAGGAGCGCTATGGCTGCGAATACAATGGCGACAAGACCGTTGGTCAGGATCGTGAAATATCCCACCAACACCCACAGCGAGCCAAGCATCGATGCACCGCCCTTGATCAAGGTGCTGAGTTCAAGGCCAATGCCAGTGCACGCGGATAGACAAATGATCAGGGCAAACAAGCGCTGTATCAAATCGCCCTCCCCCACCGGCTTACGTTTGAGAAAGCGACGATAAGACTGGGCGGAACGTCTGTCGACCAAAATGCCCCCAAGACCAACCTTCCAGCCTCGCCGGCCCGGCTCACTCCCAGCATGTCGAAATTGGCCGTTGCGCCTCCCCCGCCAGGAATCCGCTAAAGCGCGTCGCGTTCGACCGGCGGCATGCGACGCGCCTTAGGTTCCTGTTTTATGCATGTCGTTATCACAAAACCGCTGCACACTTTTGCGCGACATGCATTAGGGGAAGATCGGTAGCTTCGCCATCCCCGCCCTCAAGCCGGGATGCCGGGCTTCAGCTCCGGGAATTTCTCGTCGAAGCGTGCCGCCCAGCGCGTCAGCCGGCCGCGGCCCTTTTCCCATTTTCCGGCGAAGCGCAGCGAGAGATAGCCGAGGCAAGCGCGCAGCGCGATCTGGCCGACAGTGATTTTCTTCGGCAGCTTCGGCGGGTTGGCGTTGAGCAGATCGAGCGCGGCCGAAATCTTGCTCCACTGGCGCTCGAGCCAAGGCTGGTAGACCATCTCTTCGGGCCGCGTGCGCCGCTCATAGACCATCGACAGCGCGCAGTCGCAGATGCCGTCGGCCAACGCCTCCAGCACCTCCGCCTCGAGGCGCTTGTCGGGATTACGCGGAAACAATGCGTTCTTCGACATCCGGTTGAGATGCTGGGTGATGGCGCGGCTGTCGTGGACCGAGCGGCCGTCGTCGAGCACCAGCACCGGGATCTTGCCGAGCGGATTGGCGCCGATCAGCGCGGCCGGCTTTTCCTCGGTCTTTATCGGCACGAGATCGACCGCAATGCCGGCATGAAGTGCTGCCATGCGCACCTTGGAACTGTAGGGAGAAGTAGACGCGTAGAGCAGTCTGGGCATTGTCGATTCCTGTTTACCGGCTACAGACTCCATATGTCCTGTTGGACGCGCAAGAGGACGCGGTAGCATTGTGACTTCGCGCATGACCCTCACCGAAAATCGATTCCGATTGGGGCTCGTGCGTGGGCACTGTTGACCGATCATGCTGGCTTCATCAACGGCCAGAGGCGGAAAACCGCGCCGCCAGCGCGCAGCCATTGTCTCGACTTCAATCTGGATGCGATGAGCCGGAGGTGCGGCGGCAGAAGCGAGCAGGTCGGACAATCCAAATCCGATCAGCTACCAACTCGGCCTTGCACCGAAGGTTGGTCTTTGGCAGCCACGAAAATCCCACCGGACTTCGCCGCGTGGCGAAGTCCTGGGAGCTGCGAAAAGACATCTTCCTCCCGCCTCTTTCTCGTCCTGCCCGACCGTCAGCTAGCAAGCGAGGCGCCTGTCCGGCATCCCGCCCTGGCTGTCTTGAGTACTGTCCCCGGCGATCGGAGAGCGGCGACTACTTCTTGGCCTTCGCCTTTGCGGGCGCTGCCTTCGGCTTGGCCGCGGGCGCTGCTTTCTTCACTGCTGCGGAAGATTTTGCAGCGGCGGCCTTTGCCGGTGCTGCCTTCTTCGCAGCGGGTTTCGCAGCGGCCTTTGCAGCCGGCTTCTTGGCCGGTGCCGCCTTCTTTGCCGGTGCAGCCTTGGCCTTGGCCGGTGCTGCTTTTGCCTTGGCAGGTGCTGCTTTCTTCACGGCTGGTTTTGCCGCCGCCTTGGCGGCCGGCTTTTTCGCCGGCGCTGCTTTTGCCTTAGGCGCAGCGGCCTTCGCTTTGGCAGCGGGTGCTGCTTTCTTCACAGCAGTTGCGGCCTTTGCCGCCGCTGCTTTTACTGGTGCTTTCTTTGCCGGTGCCTTGGATGCCGGCGCTTTGGATGACTGCTTAGCCATATCATGCCCCTTCCGTTGTGCCGACGGCCGTTATTGACCCGGCGCGCAATGCATATCTGACTCGCGGCTTGCTAGCCAGCGAAGCATTAGAATGATTTCTGCAGCTTAAGTTTCGGTTACGGCGAGCGCGCGACCATTTTACCGGTGCAAAAATCGGCGGCGAATCTTTGTGTCGCGCAGCGAAGTTCTGCGACAGAAATTCTGCTCGCTCTATCTCGACCGGTCTTCGCGTCAAGCTCAGGACCTTTTCGACCAGCTCTGCGCTTCAACGTCCGACGCTCAGCGCGAACATTGTCAAGGGCGAAGGCGGTCGCCCGCCTCGTCTTGTCCGAAACGATAAACTACAGGTAAGTACGAAGCAACGCGACGAGCACGCCGCTGCACTATCTTGCACGACGCGATGAAAGTAAGCAGATAGCTCGCATTTCTGAAAGACAGGATATCCCTCGATAGATCCGGTCGAGCCGATCTCGTAATCGAAACGCTCGGCCGTTCAGGCGCCGAGCGGCTCGCGCCGCTTCTGCAGCCGGCGCGAAGGCTCGGCCCTGTGGAGATGGACGGCGAAGGTATCCCATGGCGGCGTGACGGAAATCTGCGCCAGGATGCGCCCCGCTTCACCGCGATGATAGACGCCGTGCAGTACGACGTGGGTCAGCATTTCCTGTCGCGACATCAATGCCTTATCCCCGTCGGTGAACACGAATGCGACGGGCTCGGAGAGCTGTTGCGACGAAACGGTTTCGAGATAATCGAGATACCACCGATCGGTCGCCGCGACTGCGGCACGAAGTTCGTCGAGGGCCGGCGTGTCCTCGATGTTGTCGGCGGAGTAGCCATGGCTTGCACCAACCAGGTGGGCTGAGAATATCCGCGACACCACATGGCTGTGATCGATGAGCCGTATCACGGCCTGCCGTTCCTTGCCGTGAACGGGCGGGTCGAGACTGACGAGCCTTTCCAGCAGTTCGTCATTTGCCCAGGCCTGATAGGCAAACAGGCTGCGAAGCAGGGCGTGCGCACTCATGGTCGGTGTCCTTTTCTGGAAATGCGAGTATGTTGTTCATATTTTCAGGAGAATGGGCGGGCGTGTCTACTCGCATTGCAAAACCGTATCCGCGCATGCGCAAGCAGCCGCGCCAGGCGCGTTCCAGGGCGACCGTCGAGGCGATCGTCGCGGCGGGGGCTCATGTTCTGAGCGGGCTGGGCTGGGCCGGCTTCACCACCAACAAGGTGGCCGAGACTGCGGGCGTGAGCATCGGCACGCTCTACCAGTATTTTCCCGACAAGCTTTCCCTGCTCGAAGCCGTCCGGCGCCGTCACTTCGATCATGTGCTGTCGGTCATTCGCGATTCGGCAGAAGACCAAAAGCCGCTCAGGAAATTCGCGCAGGAACTGGTGCACGGCATGATCGCGGCGCACAGCATTCACCCGACGCTGCACCAGGTGCTGCTCGACGAGGCGCCGGGCGATCGCGGCTCCAGGGCCGGCCACGCTTCGTTCCAGACACAATATCTCAACCACTACGCGACCGCCGTCGCCGCCTATCGCAAGCCAAGGAAAGGCGCCGACATGGAGACCGTCGCGCGCGTGCTGTCGTCGGCGATCGAAGGTGTGATCCATAACGCGGCACGCCGGAACATGCTCGCCGCGCCGGAGCTGCAAAAGCAACTCGTCGAACTGATCTGCGCCTACCTATCGGGCGCGGGCCGCATCGGTCGATAGCGCAGGGCACGGCGGAAGTCGGGGATTTCTGTACGTCGGATTCAAACCCGGCTCATGAGATGCGGCAAGGCCGATGCCAGCAATGCCGCACCTGATGCGGCCAAGAGCGTGAGGACGATCTTTCGAAACGTTGTTTCGCTGATGCCGATGTAGAGTCTCGCGCCAAGGAGTGTCGGTATCAACATCGCCGGCGCGACGGTGGCAAACATCGGCAGCATTTCGAGCTTGATCTTTCCGGTCGCAAGATAGGCGGCCATCGTCATGGAGAGGGTCACAAGGTTGAAATTCTGGATGACAATGCGCTGCCTGTCCTTTTCCCATTGCCGCAGCACGCACCACAACGTTGGAACCGGGCCGGTGAAGCCGCCAAGCCCGCCCATGATGCCGCCAACCAGACCTATTGCACCGTCTGCAACAGGCCCCCCGAGCGTGATGGGAGGGAGGCGACGGGCAAAAAGCATCAAGGGACACCAAACGACCAGCAGCGCGCCGAAGATCAACTTGAACAAGTGCACATCCAGCAGGGGCAGGATGGCGACACCGACCGGAATTCCTATGGTCCCGCCGATCAGGAATGGCAGCAGAAGCTTGAGGTCGAAACCCCGGCGGACGGTGACGGCGGCGATGATTTGGCCGGTGAGCGCCCCAAAGACCGCCATGGCAGCAGCAAGCTGGGGCTCCACGGTCCAAACCCAAAACGACATGGCAACCAGGCTGAAAGCGAACCCGGACAGCCCTTGGACGAAACCTGCAACGACCGCCCCAATTGCAACAATATAAACAAGCGAATCCATGTAGTGCTGTTTCCCCGCAAAGTGATCGATGTGGCCGGTTGGCGTTGACCTGCATGGAAATCTACGATTTTCGCAACCTCCGTCCGACCTTGAGCGCCGGACAGTCCACACACCAGAGAGGTATGAATGCCCCCCTTGCCGAGCTTGGCATTTGTCACATGGTTTTCGGCTGACCCCAGATCAGCCGCGGCTTTCTATGCGAATTTCGGAATTGTCTTCAGGCAAGAGCAGCACGGCTCCGGTCCGATACATTTCGCGTTCCAAGGTCAAGGGCTCGCGATCGAACTCTATCCGGCAAACGAAGGAACGACGGCGGAAGGAGCGGGAACGATGATCGGCTTCGAGGTCACCGACGCGGACGAAGCGGCTTCTGCCGCGAAGGCCAATGGTTTTGGAATCATTGCGGATGTCAAGGCGACGGCTATGGGCAGGCGTGTGATCGTCCGCGATCCTGACGGCCCTCAGGTGTTTCTTTTCTCGACCACCTAAGTGACGCAACAATCCATCGGGAATCGGAAGGCACTGGTTCAGCGCAGGACGCGGCAGCGGCCGTTGTAGACCATCCAGCGGTCGAAGCCCGAGACGCAGAATTCGACATTGTCGCCTATCGAGGCAAAGCCTTGGCCTTCCTCGATCAGATACCAGATGGTGCGGGCGTGGCCGTCGGAGAGGCTGACGGTGGCGCCGCAATAATGGCGGCCGATTGGCCAGGTGTCGTCGGCCGGCAGATAGCGATGCTGGTGGATGCGCTGGAAGTCGACGATCTGCACATCCGGCAGATGCGGCACGTGATGCACCTGATACGAGAAGCGGTCGGTGATTTTGTTCAGCACCCAGGCCTCGCCGCAGACGCCGCTGTCCTCATCGGTATAGATTGCAAGGTCGGCGGCCTGCACCGCCTGAGTAACGCCGAGAGGCGCAGCCAGCGGCATGCAAACGGCGAGCAGTGCGGCAAGGGCGGATTGGGCGAAGCGAGTCATGGCAGCCTCTCAAGGTCGACTGCGCGCACTGTGCGGATTCGCTGACGCGCGGTCAAGCGGTTGTAGTGACGATGGTTACGGTGACGATGGTTGCGCTGAGGGAACGGCAAGGACCGCACCTCAAACTACTCTCCCGCCAGCCAGTCCAGCGTCCAATGCGATGGCTGCTCGACAGCAAGCAGCCGGTGCAGCGCCGGCAGCAGCGTCCGCAACTCGCCCTCCAGGGTGAAGGGCGGATTGACCATCACCATGCCGCAGCCGTCGAGGCTCGGCTCGACCGAGGCCGGCCTGATCTCAAAGCCGACGTCGAGCAGCCTGGGAATGCCCGTTTGCTTCAGCGCCTTTCGGAAGGCGGCGACCGCCTTGCGGTCCTTGAGCGGATACCACAGCGCGTAAATGCCGCCTGGCCAGCGCCGATGGGCTCTTTGCAGCCCGTCGACCAAGCGACCGAACTCGCCCTCTTCCTCGAAAGGCGGATCGATGAGCACGAGGCCGCGCTTCTCCTTTGGCGGCAGATGCGCGCCGAGCGCCAGCCAGCCGTCGAGCTCGATCACCCGGGTCTGGAAGTCACCGTCGAACAGCGCCTTCAGCCTGGCAGCATCCTTAGGGTGCAGCTCGACCGCCGACAGCCGGTCCTGCTTGCGCAGCAGGTGCCGGGCGATCAGCGGCGAACCCGGGTATTTTTTCACGCCGCCGTCCGGATTGAGCGAACGGACGGCTCCAAGATACGGTGCTAGCAATGCCGCCGCCGGGGCGTCGAGGGGGGGGGGGCCGCACCCCCCCGCGAGCCCGCCCCCCAGGGCCCCGGAGTTTGGGGGGGGGGGGGGGCGCGCGCGGGGGGCGGGAGGGGGGGGGGGGGGGGGGGGGGCGCGGCCGGGGGGGGGGGGGGGGGGGGGGGGGGGGGGGGGGGGGGGGGGGGTGTTGGGGGGGGGTGGGGGGGGGGTGGGGGTGGGGGGTGGGGGGGGGGGGGGGGGGGGGGGGGGGGGGGG